>DATJUR010000168.1:0-21666 GCA_035502215.1 Acidimicrobiales bacterium
AATGGGTATGCACGGTGGGGGCATGGGACGCGCGGGCTTCAGCGGCCTGCGCTCCCTGCGAAAGGACCGAAAGATCCTCGAGCACCGCATCAAGAAGGGCACACTGCCGAGGATCCTTAAGTTCGCGCGCCGCTACCGCCGAGCGCTGATTTTCTTTCTGTGCGTCGTGGTGCTCGACGCCGTGATCTCCTCGGTCTCGCCGCTAATCCTGCGCGAGATCATTGACGTGGGGATCCCCGAGCACAGCGTTCACCTGGTGGTGTGGTTGGCCGCATTCACGGCCCTTTTGGCCATCGCCGACGCCGGTTTGCAGATGTTCGAACGGCGCGTCTCGGCGGTGATCGGCGAAGGTCTCATCTACGACCTGCGCGCCGACGTCTTTCGCCACATCCAAGAGATGCCCATCGCGTTCTTCTCGCGCACCCAGACCGGAGCGCTCATCAGTCGTCTCAACAACGACGTCATTGGGGCGCAGCAGGCCTTCACCGATCTGTTCTCCAACGTGGTGGGCAACCTCGTGTTGGTCGCCATCATCCTCGTGGTGATGTTCATCTTGAGCTGGCCGATCACGTTGGTGGCCTTGGTGCTCGTGCCGGTCTTTCTCGTTCCGGCCAGGCGAGTGGGACGGCGTCTGGGAACCCTGTTTCAGCGGGGCATGGAGCTCAACGCCGAGATGAACATGGTGATGTCGGAGCGCTTCAACGTCTCGGGAGCCATGTTGGTCAAGCTCTTTGGCCGACCCGCCGAGGAGCGTGAGAACTTTCAGGTGCGCGCGGCCCAGGTTCGTGACATCGGCATTCGACAGGCGACCTACCAGCGCTTCTTTTTCATCTCACTCACCCTGACGGCCTCGTTGGCCACAGCCTTCGCCTATGGCTTTGGCGCAGTGGAAGTGATTCACGGGGTCTTCTACATCGGCACCGTGGTGGCGCTCACGGCCTACTTGGGCCGGCTCTATGGGCCCTTGACCCAGCTCTCGAGCCTCAACATCGACTACATGTCGGCCATGGTGAGTTTCGAGCGCCTCTTTGAAGTGTTGGACCTCGAGCCCATGATCAAAGAGAGTGACCACCCGGTCACGATCCCGCCGGGTCCGGCCGAGGTGCGTTTTACCCACGTCGACTTTTCGTACCCCGGCGCCGAAGACGTGTCGCTCGCCTCCCTCGAAGCGGTGGCGCGACTCGACGACACGCCGCGCACCGCAGTTCTCCACGACATCAACTTTGTCGCGGAGCCCGGGACCATGACGGCGCTCGTTGGTCCGAGCGGGGCGGGCAAGACCACCATCTCGATGCTGGTCTCGCGACTCTACGACGTGGACGCGGGCTCGGTGAGCATCAACGGCGTCGATCTGCGCGACGCGTCGACGGCCTCACTGAACGCGACCGTGGGCGTCGTGACCCAAGACGCCCACCTCTTTCACGACACGCTGCGCGCGAACCTGCTCTTCGCCAAGCCCGACGCCACCGACGACGAGATGAACCAGGCGCTGGCGTCCGCTCAGATCGCCGACCTGGTCGCGTCGTTGCCACTGGGTCTCGCGACGGTGGTCGGCGAGCGCGGGTACCGGTTATCGGGGGGCGAAAAGCAGCGCGTCGCGCTCGCTCGGCTGTTGCTCAAGGCACCCAGCGTGGTCGTGCTCGACGAAGCGACCGCACACCTCGACACCGAAAGCGAGGCGGCCGTCCAGCGTGCCCTAGATGAGACAATGAGTCAGCGAACCTCGATCGTGATCGCCCATCGACTCTCAACGATCCGCAACGCCGATCAAATTCTGGTGGTGGACGACGGGCGCATCGTCGAGCGCGGCACCCACACCCAACTGCACGCCCAGCCCGGTCTCTACCGGGATCTCTACGAGACGCAGTTCAAGGGCCAAGAAGAGTAGCCAGGCCTAGCCCATGGCGTGCGCGCCGCCATCGACGTGGATGATCGAGGCGGTCGTGGCGCGCAGCAGCGGAGAGAGCAAGGCCACGGCGGTGTCCGCGACGGCGCTCGCGTCGTGGACGTCCCAGCCCAGCGGTGCTCGCTCGTCCCAGGTCCCTTCGAAAATCTCGAATCCCGGAATGGACTTGGCGGCCATCGTGCGCACGGGTCCGGCGGCGAGCATGTTCACGCGAATGCGATCGGGACCGACTTCGCGGGCCAGGTAGCGGCCCAGCGACTCCAGACCCGCCTTCATCACGCCCATCCAGTCGTACATCGGATAGGCGCGCGAGCCGTCGAAGTCCAGGGCCACCACCGACGCGCCGCCGTTCGCCTCGCTCTTTTGCAGGAGCGGGCGAAAGGCGCCCACCAGGGCGGCGAGGGAGTACGTGGAAGCGTGCAGGGCAATCGAGACGTCGGAAAATGGCGCCGTGAACATGCCCGAACCCAGGCAACTCGGTGGTGCATAGCCGATCGCGTGCACGAGGCCGTCGAGGCGGCCGAATCGCGACGACACCTCTTCCACGGCCCGCTCGACCTGCTCGGGGTCCGTGACGTCGAGTTCGATGATCTCTCCCACGTCACCGAGTTTCTTGGCGGTGCGCCGCGTGATGGACATGCCGCGTCCGAAACCCGAGAGCGCGATGGTGGCACCTTCTTCGAGTGAGCGACGCGCAATGCCGTAGGCCAGCGAGTCGTCGGTGAGGACCCCCGTGATCAGGATACGGTTGTCGCTCAGGAGTGCCATGTCGCCTAGCGTACTTCTAGGTTTTGAGCATTGGGGACGACGATGACGACGGTGGGAGTAGTAGGCGGGACGGGTCCCGCGGGTCGAGGCGTGGCCGTGCGTTTGGCCGGCGCCGGCTACGACGTCACGATCGGATCGCGCGACGAGATTCGCGCACGCGACGCCGTGGCCGGTCTCACGTCGCGCGGGCCCGGGTTGATCAGCGCCGCGACGAACGAACTGGCGGCCGAGTGCGACGTTGTCGTACTCGCGACGCCCTGGGACTCCGCGGTGCCGACCGCCCAAGCTCTGCGCAAGTCCCTGCACGGCAAGATCGTCATCTCGATGGTCAACGCACTGGTTCGCGAGAACAAAGAGCTCCTACCGCTCTATCCGCCTAGGGGCTCGATGGCCGCCCAGCTGGCCTTCGCCTTGCCCGAGAGCCAGATCGTGGGGGCCTTTCACCACTTGCCCGCCAGTGAGATGGAAGACCTGGACAGCGCTCTGGACGCGGACGTCATGGTTTTCTCGGACCACGAGTCGGCCCGCGCCAAGGTCGTCGAGATGGTCAATGAGATGCCGGGGCTTCGCGGGGTCGAAGCGGGCTCACTGTCGCTTGCCAGTGCGATCGAGGCGTTCACAGCGGTGTGCATCTCGATCAATATTCGCTATCGCGCTCACACCTACGTCAAGTTGGCCGGACTCCACGACTGATGCAGCTCTACGACAGTGCGCGTCGGGGGGTCTTTCCCCTCGAAGTCGGCCCGGTGGTCAGTCTCTACAGCTGTGGTATCACGCCCTATGACGCCGCGCACCTGGGCCACGCCTTCGTGTACCTCGCCTTTGACGTCCTGTGCCGGAGGTTGAACGACCTGGGTCACGAGGCGCGCTGCGTGCGCAACGTGACCGACGTCGATGACGACATTCTGCGAAAGGCTCGAGAGCTGGGGGTGAACTACCTGGATCTGGCGGCCGAGGAGATGGTCATCTTTGAGCGCGACATGAAGCTCGTCAACATCCTGCCGGTGTACGCCGAACCGCGCGCGACCTCCGCGATCTCTGAGATCCTCACCCTGATCGGTGCGACCTTCGATCGGGGTGCGGCCTACGAAGTCGACGGGGCGGTCTACTTCGACGTCGCCACGTTCGGCCGTTTTGGACAGGTGAGCCACTACGAGCGCTCGCGCATGCTCGAACTCGCCGCCGAACACGGAGGGCGGCCCGACGACCCCAACAAACGCGACCCGCTCGACTTCGTGTTGTGGCAGCCCTCGCTCGAGGACGAACCGGCGTGGGAGTCGCGCTGGGGGCCGGGGCGACCGGGCTGGCACATCGAGTGCTCGGCGCTCGCGCTACGCGAACTCGGGGTGACCCTCGACGTGCACGGGGGAGGGCGCGACCTCGCCTACCCCCACCACGAGTGTGAAGCGGCCCAGAGCGAGACCGTGACCGGCCAGCCCTTCGTCAAGCACTGGATGCACGTGGGCCTGGTCGGTCTCGACGGAGTGAAGATGAGCAAGTCCCTGGGCAACCTGGTCTTCGTTCACGATCTCGTCGCGCGCTCGGAGTCTGCGGCCGTGCGCCTCGCGCTGCTCGACCAGCACTACCGCAGTGACTGGGAGTGGCGCGACGCACTTCTCTCGCGGGCCGAGTCGCGCCTCGCCACGTGGCGTTCGACCATCACCGGTCGCAGCTCTGACGTTGTCGATGACGTGCGCGCCGCGTTGGACGACGACCTCGACACCCCCGGCGCGCTGCGCGCCATCGACGCGGCGGCGCACGCCGGCTCGAAGGTCACTTCGGCCGCGGCATTGCTCGGCGTTACGCTGTAACGATGTCCGAGATCACCGTTGAGTTGCCCGACGGCAGCTCGCGCAGCCTCCCCGCGGGCGCGACCTCGCTCGATTTGGCCGCCGCGATCGGCCCTCGCTTGGCCAAAGACGCCGTGGCGGCCAGAGTGAATGGAGCACTGAGCGACCTCTCACGGCCCCTGGCCGACGGCGACACGGTGTCGATTGTGACCCCCGCGAGCGACGATGGTCGCGAGATTCTGCGCCACTCCAGTGCGCACGTGATGGCCCAGGCGGTCACGCGGCTGTGGCCCGGGGCGCACTACGCGATCGGCCCGGCGATTCGCGACGGCTTCTACTATGACTTCGAACTCCCTGATGGGGCGCACTTTAGCGATGACGATCTGCCCAAGGTTGAGGCCGAGATGCGCGCCATCGTGGCCGAAGACCAGCCCTTTGTGCGCCACGAGTACTCGATTCCGGAGGCCCTCGCGCTCTTTTCCGATCAGCCCTTCAAGGTCGAGATCATCGAGGGCGTGGCCGCGGGGAACCTCGAGGACCTCGGCGAGACCGGCGGCGATCAGGTGGTCTCGACCTATCAGAACTCGCCGACGTTCGTGGATCTGTGCCGCGGGCCCCACGTTCCTTCCACCGCTCGACTGGGGTACTTCGAGCTGACCCGCGTCGCCGGGGCGTACTGGCGCGGTGACGAGAAGAACCCCCAACTTCAGCGCATCTACGGCACGGCCTGGGAGTCCAAGGAGGCCCTCGCGACCCACGTGCGCCAGGTCCACGAGGCCGAAGCGCGCGATCATCGCAAACTGGGCGCCGAACTTGACCTCTTCTCGTTTCCCGGCGAGATCGGCCCCGGGCTGGTGCTCTTTCACCCCAAGGGCGGCATCATTCGACGAGTGATGGAGGAGTACTCACGCCAGCGCCACGAAGTCTCGGGCTACGACTTTGTGTATTCGCCTCACATCACCAAGGCCGATCTCTTCGAGACCTCGGGACACCTGACCTGGTTCGCCGAGGGAATGTATCCGCCCATGGAACTCGACGAGGGTCAGCGCTACTACCTCAAACCGATGAACTGCCCGTTTCACATGACCATCTTTAATGCTCGTCAACGCAGCTACCGTGAACTGCCGCTTCGCTTCTTTGAGTTCGGCTCGGTGTACCGCTATGAAAAGTCCGGCGTCGTCCAAGGCCTCACGCGGGTGCGCGGTATGACCCAAGATGACGCGCACATCTTTTGCACCCGCGACCAGATGCTCGACGAGCTGACGCGCACCCTCAACTTCGTGCTGGATCTGCTGCGGGACTTCGGGCTCAACGACTTTTATCTGGAACTCTCGACTCGCCCGCCGGGCAAGGCGATCGGTAGCGACGAAGACTGGGCCGAGGCCGAAGCCATCTTGGCCCAGGTCTGTCGCGACGCGGGTTTGGAGTTCGTGATGGATCCCGGCGGCGGCGCCTTTTACGGACCCAAGATCTCGGTGCAGGCCCGCGACGCGATCGGCCGTACCCACCAGATCTCGACGGTCCAGCTCGACTTTCAGACCCCGCAGAACTTCGACGCCACCTACGTGGCACCGGACAACTCGCGCCAACGCCCGATCATGATTCACCGCGCGCTCTTTGGCTCGGTCGAGCGGTTCCTCGCGATCTTGATCGAGCACTTCGCCGGGAATCTGCCGACCTGGTTGTGTCCCGAACAGGTGCGCGTCCTGGGCGTGCGCGACGACCACGATGCCTACGCCTTTGAGGTGGCCGCCCTCTTGGCAGAACGAGGTCTGCGCACCCACGTCGACGAGGCGAGCGAACCACTGGGCGCGCGCATCCGCAAGGCGAAGCTCGAGAAGGTACCCTACGTGCTCGTCGTGGGCGATGACGACGTGGCCTCCGGCACAGTCGGGGTCAACGCGAGGGGCTCGAACGATCCCGAGCGCGGGGTCGGCGTGGGCGAGTTTGCCCAGCGCCTCGTCGACGAAGTGGCTCGACACGCGTCCCCCGAGGCTCCCTGAGTGGGACTCGAGCGCCTATGGGCGGCCTGGCGCGAGAGTTACGTCTCCGGTGCGTTTCGAGGCGAGCACGATCGCGACACCACACAGTGCGTGTTCTGCCTACTGGCCAGCGAGCCGGTGAGCGAGTCGACCGGGGTGCTGTGGCGCAGTGAACACACCTACCTGGTCTTGAACGCGTACCCCTATGGGTCGGGACATCTGTTGAGCGTGCCGTACCGTCACGTGGCCGAGATCGAAGAACTAAGCGACGCCGAGTACCTCGACCTCTCGGGCGTCCAGCGCCGCGCGGTCATTGCCCTGAACGCGGCGTACGGGCCCGACGGCATGAATCTGGGCATGAATCTCGGTTCGGCGGCGGGGGCGGGTATTCCGCGGCACCTGCACGCCCATAGCCTGCCTCGCTGGAACGGCGACACGAGCTTCATGACCTCGATTGGTGAAACGAGGGTGCTCTCGGAGTCCCTCGATGCGACCTGGCGCAAAGTTCACGCCCAGTTGGACGCGAGAGTTACTGATCGGTAGAGGTAGAATGCCACGTGTGAGCCAAGAGGATCGATGTTCGACGGCAAATTCCGTCAGTCGGTAGACGCTCGCATGGCGCCCGTGGGGCGCGGGCTCGTTCGCATCGGCCTCTCGGCGGACGTGGTCACCACCTCGGGGCTGATCTTTGCCTGTGCGACGGCCTTTGCCATCGGGGCCGGGTTTAACTGGCTCGCGATCGTGCTCTTGACCCTGACCGGCTTTCACGACCTGCTCGACGGGGCGGTGGCCAAGGCGAGTCAACGAACCAGCCAGCGCGGCAGCTTCTTCGACTCGGTGAGTGACCGGGTCGGCGACGCCGTACTTATGGGGGGCGTGGCCTACTACCTCACCGCCCACCACCACGGCCAGCTCGTGCTGTTGCCCTTTGGCATCTTGGCGACGACGTTCTTGATCTCCTATGAGCGTTCCAAGGCCGAGAGCTTGGGCCTGGCCGCCAAGGGCGGCCTGATGGAGCGCGCCGAGCGCCTGATCCTGCTCGGGATTGGACTGGCCAGCTACACCATATTTATACCGGTGCTCTGGGTGATGTTGGGACTCACCGCGATGACCGCCATTGGTCGATTCTGGCGGGTGTGGCAGGTGGCTGCTCGCCCCGCCCCCGCACCCGTTCCTGCCCCGCGCGTTCGTCAGCACACTCGACGTCTGCGCGAGGGACTGAGTCGCGCGTCGCGTCACTAGGCGTGGCCCCACGTGCGCGCGTTGTCGCGCTCAAGGCGCTTGGTTCACTGATGGAGATGTTGCCCGAGCGCTTCGACGAGGCCGCCGGCGAAACGATTGCCCAGGCGCTGGGCCGGCGAGCGACGACCCCGCGTCGACACCTCGAAGACAATCTTCGCCACGTGCTCGCCGAGCCCGGTTCTGGCGTGAGCGCCGAGCTCCTCGAAGACTTCGTGGACCGCGGATTTCGGGGCTACGGCCACTACTGGGCCGAGGGCGCGAAACTGCCCGCACTTTCTCGATCAATCGTGAGCGAGCGATTCCAGGTCGCCGAGGGCCTCGAGCACCTGATGGCCGCCAAGGCACGGGGCCACGGCCTCATCATCGCGTTGCCCCACATCGGCTCGTGGGAGTGGGGCGGGGCGTTTCTCAATACGATCGGGCTCACCATGACCGCCGTGGCCGAGGAGCTCGATCCGCCCGAACTCTTCGCCTGGTTCAAGAAGAAGCGTGAGGCCATGGGGATCTACATCGAGCCGCTCAACGAGCACGCGGGCACGGTGCTGCTCTCGACTTTGCGCGCGGGCGGAGTCGTCGGTCTGCTGTGTGACCGCGACATCCAGGGCAACGGTGTGGAAGTGGAGTTCTTTGGCGAGCGCGTCTCGATGCCGTCGGGGCCCGCCACGCTCGCCCTGCGCACCGGAGCGACGCTGGTGGCGGCGGCGTGCTACACGGGACCGGGCCGCGATCACTACGCCGCGGTCACGCCACCGATCGACACCTCACGCACCCAGCGACTGCGCGAGGACGTTCGTCGCGTCACCCAAGACGTCACGCGCGAGCTCGAGCATCTCATTCGACGCGCCCCCGAGCAGTGGCACGTCCTACAACCGAGGTTCGCCTCGTGACCCGGCGTGTTGCGCTCGTGTCGCCCTACGCGCTGAGCGTCTACGGCGGCGTCCAGGAACAGGTGCTCGCCATGAGTCGCGTATTGAGCGCGCGCAACCACGACGTGCTGATCCTCGCGCCCGACGCCAGCGACCTGACGCACTACGACACGCCAGCCGACGTGGAGCGACTGGGTCGTATGGTCTCGGTGCCGGCCAACGGATCGCGCGCACCCCTCACGCTGTCGCCAGGGGCCTCGTTTCGAGCGCGCCGTGCGCTCGAGTCGTTCGCGCCGGACGTCGTGCACTACCACGAGCCATTTGCGCCGCTGCTCTCGTGGGTGAGCCTGCGCGCACACGCGTACGCGTCGGTGGGCACCTTCCATCGCGCGGGCTCGGGACCGGCACTCAGGTTCGGCGCCCCCGTCATTCGATCGCTGGCCAAGGGATTGGACGTCGCCGTCGCGGTCAGCGACGCGGCGGCAGCGACGATTGCGTCGGTCACGGGCTCTGAGTGTGAGGTCCTCTTCAACGGCTTTGAGACCGAGCGATTCGTGACCTCGCCGCGCGAGCGCTCGGTGGAGGTCGTTTTGCTCTTCGTGGGGCGCCTGGATCTACGTAAGGGCGTCGCCACCGTGATTGAAGCCACGCGCGAACACAACTCGCGCGGCGGACGTCCGTGGCGACTGGTGATTGCCGGCGACGGACCCGATCGGCCTCGCCTGGAGGCCCTCGCGGCCCACGACGGGCGCGTGGTGTTTCTCGGGCGGGTCACTGACGCCCAGAAACGCTCGTGGTTACGACGGGTCCACGTACTCGTGGCGCCCTCGACGCACGGTGAGAGTTTTGGACTGGTGCTCTTAGAGGCCATGGCCAGCGAGACCCTCGTGGTGGCCAGTGACATTCACGGGTATCGCGAGGCGGCCGGGGGACACGCGAACCTGTTCCACCCCGGCGACGCGCGCGCACTCGAACAGGCCATCGAGTTAGCCCTGGCCGAGGAGAGCGAGCAGCGCATCCAGTCGGCTCGCGCCTACGCCGAGGACTGGTCGATGACCAAGTTGGTCGAAGAGTACGAGACGCGATACGAGCGGGCGAGAGAGCGTTTTGAGCACCCGGTAGCCTAAGGAGGTGGCCACCAAGCAACGTTCACGTTCCAGGCGGGCTCACTCCTCGCGCGAGCGGGTGCGCCGTCACGTGACGCCGGTGCTCGATCCGAATTGGAACAACCCCTACGCCCCGTCGAGCACGGAGCGCCACACCCACGAACGAGCCGTGCGCGCCTTCGCCTTTCGCCGTCGCCTGCCCCAGACCCTGATCGTGGGCGTGGTCGTGGTGGCCCTCGTGGTGGGCGTCGTCGTCGTTCCCTGGTTGCCCGCCGTTGGTGCCGTGGTGGGTCTCTTGTACGTCTGGGACCTGCGCCGATCGATCTCGACGTTCGCCGAACGCGGCAACAGTTTGGGTGCCGTGATGCTGAGCACCTTTCGCGCGGGCGGGAATCCCACTGAGCGGCTGCGCTTGGTGACGGTGCTCGACCGTCTGGCCGCCACCTTTGGGGTCGATCACGTTTCAGCGTTCATCGTCAGTGACCACGCCTACAACGCCGCGCTCGTGCCGGACGGCCAGAAGTACTCCTTGTTTGTCACCTCGGCGGTGATGCAGGACTTCGAGCTCATCGAGCTCGAAGGCGTCGTGGCGCACTGCCTCGCCCGCCAGCGACTGGGACTGCTCGAGCGCGAGGCGCTCTCGGCGGTCTCGTCCCTGAGTGATCAGGCGCGTCGCGACCTGGCGGGGTCCGCGCAGGCCTACCGTGCGGACGAGGTCGCGGCCGCGAGCATCCGCTACCCACTGGGCCTGGCCGGTGCGCTGCGAAAGTGCGCGCGCCAACAGATCGCGCCCGACTCCTTTTTCGCGTCACCGACCTACGCCCAGTGGCGCTGGGTCTTCTTCAATCCCTGGAGCGACCGGGCGACGAGCGACCTCTCGGACTTAGACGACCCCGAGTTGCGAGCCCGGGCTCTCGAAGAGTGGTAATTGACCGCCAGTAGGCTGTGGTCATGAGTTCTTTGCCCACGACCGGATCGGCCCTCGTTAAACGGGGCCTCGCCGATATGTTGCGCGGCGGCGTGATTATGGACGTCGTCAACCCCGAACAGGCCAAGATCGCCGAGGACGCCGGGGCGGTAGCGGTCATGGCCCTGGAGCGCGTGCCCGCCGACATTCGTCGCGACGGGGGAGTGGCGCGCATGAGCGACCCGCTCATGATCCAAGAGATTCAGGCCGCGGTGACGATCCCGGTCATGGCCAAGGCCCGTATCGGGCACTTCGCCGAGGCCCAGATCCTTCAGGCCCTGGACGTGGACTACATCGATGAGTCCGAGGTCCTCACCCCGGCCGATGAGGAGAACCACATCGACAAGTGGGCCTTTACGGTGCCCTTCGTGTGCGGCGCGACCAATTTGGGAGAGGCGCTTCGTCGCATCGCTGAAGGCGCGTGCATGATTCGCTCCAAGGGCGAGGCCGGTACGGGCAACGTCGTCGAGGCCGTGCGCCACCTGCGCACCATCAACGCTCAGATGCGTCGACTCCACAGCGCCGACGCCAACGAGGTCTACGCCCTCGCCAAGGATCTCCAAGCCCCGCTGGCGCTCGTCCAAGAGGTCGCCGCCACGGGCAAGTTGCCCGTTCCGCTGTTCTGTGCGGGGGGTCTTTCCACGCCGGCCGATGCGTCGCTGGTGATGCAGTTAGGCGCCGAGGCGGTTTTCGTCGGATCGGGAATCTTTAAGAGTGACGATCCGGTGCGCATGGCCAACGCCATGGTGGAGGCCGCCACGCACTTCGAAGACGCCTCGGTCGTGGCCAAGGTCTCCACGGGCCTGGGCGCTGCCATGAAGGGGTTTGAGACCGCGACCTTGGAGCAGCGGCTGGCCGAACGCGGCTGGTAATGAGACGCGTCGGGGTCCTGTCGCTCCAAGGCGACGTGGGCGAACACGCCGCGATGCTCGCGTCTCTGGGCGCTGAGGTCATCAAGGTTCGCACGCCCGAGCAACTCGACTCACTTGACGCTTTGGTGTTACCCGGCGGGGAGTCCACGGCGATCGCCCACCTGCTGGTGACATCGGGCATGAAGGACGCGCTCGCCCTCAAGCTCAAAGAGGAGCTGCCGGTGATGGGCACGTGCGCCGGACTCATTCTGCTCGCGCGCGAGGTCCTCGACGGTCGTAGCGACCAGTGGAGTTACGGCGTGTTGGACGTCTCGGTGCGCCGCAACGGCTACGGTCGCCAGATCGCGAGCTTCGAGACCGAACTCGAGGTCGCGGGCGTGGGACGCGTGGCGGGCATCTTCATCCGCGCGCCGCGCATCGAGGCCGTGGGCGACGAGGTCGAGGTCCTGGCACTCTACGATCGTGGCAACGGCGAGGGCGAGCACCCGGTACTGGTGCGCCAGGGTCCGATCTGGGGGCTGTCCTTTCACCCCGAGCTCTCGAGTGACCCACGCGTGCACGAGCTCTTTCTCACGTCTCTGTAGTTTCCATTACGATGATCGAGCCCTTCGGGGCGGGAGGAACCATGTCCGGCCATTCCAAATGGGCAACGACCAAGCACCGCAAGGGCGCCAAGGACTCGGCTCGCGCCAAGGTCTTCGCCAAGTTGATTCGACAGGTGGAGGTGGCGGCTCGCGAGGGCGGAGGAGATCCTGAGGCGAACGCGGCCCTTCGCACCATGTTTCAAAAGGCCCGCGAGTCCTCGGTGCCACTGGACACCATCGAGCGCGCCATCAAGCGCGGCACGGGGGAACTGGAGGGCGTTCGCTACGACCCGGTGAGTTACGAGGGCTACGGACCCGGAGGGGTGGCCGTGATCGTCGAGACCCTCACCGACAACCGCAACCGCACGAGCGCCGAAATCAAGCATCTCTTCGGCAAGAACGGGGGGACCATCGCGGAACCTGGTGCCGTCTCTTGGCAGTTCGACCGCAAGGGCGTCGTCGAGGTCCAAGGACCCCTCGATGAGGACGAGCTTCTCGAGTGGGTCATGGAGGCCGGCGGCGAAAACTACGAAGCCAATGGGGCGAACTACACGGTCACGACCGAACCGCACGACGTGGGAGCGGTGCGCAACGAGCTCGAACGTCATGGCCTCAAGGTCCTCAGCGCCGAGCTCACGCTGGTGCCCCAGAACACGATTCCCGTGAGTGACGAGGGCGAGGCGAAAAAAATCCTGCGCCTAATGGACGCGATCGACGAGCACGACGATGTCCAAAACGTCTACGCCAACTTCGACATTGACGACGATTTGCTGGTGTCCTACGAGGGCTGAGTGCCTCGCCCCAATACTCGTGTGGGAGTTGCTCGCACAGTAACATCGAACGTATGTTCGTACTAGGCGTCGATCCCGGGCTCACGCGCTGCGGGTACGGACTGATCGAAGGCAGCTTCGAAGGGGTCGAGTCGTTTCGAGCGGTGCGCGCGGGAACCATCGAGACGGATCCCGCACATCGAGTGGAAGAGCGGCTGCGCGAGCTGCACGTCGAACTCTCCTTACTGCTCGCTGAGACGGCGCCCTCGGCGGTGGTCGTTGAGCGCCTCTTCTACCAGCGAAACGCCAAGACGGCGATTCCCGTCGCCCAGGCGAGCGGGGTCGCCATTGCCTTGGCGGGCATTGAGGGAGTCGCCGTACGTCAGTTCACCGCCCAAGAGGTGAAGCTGGCCGTCACGGGTTACGGCGCGGCGAGCAAGGCTCAGGTCCAGGGAATGGTCGCTCGACTGTGCGGGTTGAGCGAGGTGCCGCGATCCGTTGACGCGTCCGATGCCCTCGCACTGGCCATCGCCTACTTCATGATCGTGCGCACCGAGCGTCGACTCGATCAAGGTGTTCGCGCGTGATCGGGTGGCTCCGGGGTCGAGTGCTCCACCAGCTACGAAACTCTGCGCTGGTGATCGACGTGGGAGGAGTGGGGTACGAAGTTCTCCTCGCCTCGAGCGACCCACCGCCCTTTGACGAGGTGCTCGAACTCTTCGTCTACACCGTCGTGCGCGAGGACGCCATCCAACTCTTTGGCTTTTACAGCGCCGAGGAGCGCGAGTTTTTCGAACTCCTCATCGCGACCCCGGGGGTGGGGCCCTCCACCGCGCTGGGCGCGCTACGAACGATGAGCGTCGCCGAGTTGGCGCACGCCATCGACACCGAGGACGTCAAGAAGGTCGCGACGATCTCGGGCATCGGTCCCAAGACCGCGAGTCGCATCGTCCTAGAGCTCCAGGGCAAGGTGCTCAGCGACAGCGACTATCGAGGGTCCGATCTCGGCGAGCACGCCGACGCGGCCATCGAAGAAGCGTTGCGCGCGCTGGGCTACACCAGTCACGAGGTGCGCGACGCCCTGCGCGACGTGACGCTGCCCGAGGATGAGTCCGAGGCCCTGCGAGCGGCCCTGCAACTGGTGCGCCGTTCGTGAAGCGAGAACTCGATCTCGAACAGCTGGGCGAACACGTCGTGGCCGCCGGTGCCGACGACCTCGAGAGGCGCAGCGAGGCCTCACTGCGACCGCTCACCCTCGAGGACTTCGTGGGTCAGCGCGACCTGGTGGGACATCTCAGTGTCGTACTCGGTTCGGCGCGCGCCCGGCACCAAAACGCCGACCATCTCTTGTTTGCCGGACCGCCGGGACTAGGATAGACGTCGCTGGCGACCATTGTGGCCAACGAGATGGGTGCCGGTCTTCGCGTGACCTCGGGCCCGGTGCTCTCGCGCCCCGGTGACCTCGCCGCGCTGTTGACGGATTTGCACGACGGTGACGTGCTCTTTATCGACGAACTGCACCGCCTGCCTCGGGCGGTCGAAGAGGTCCTCTATCCCGCGATGGAGGATTTGCGACTCGACGTCATGATCGGGCGAGGGCCCTCGGCGCGTTCGATACGCCTCGACCTGCCGAACTTCACGTTGGTCGGCGCAACGACGCGCACCGGCCTGGTGGCGGCACCGCTGCGCGATCGTTTTGGATTCATTGGTCAGCTCGACCTCTACGACGTCGAGGAGTTGGCCGAGATCGCCGCGCGCTCGGCGAAACTGCTGGACGTGGCCCTGAGTTCGGACGCGGGCACGCTCATCGCCTCGCGCAGCCGAGGTACTCCGCGCATCGCGAATCGTCTGCTGCGCCGGGTGCGCGACTTCGCCTCGGTCAAGGGTTACGACGAGGTCACCGAGCAGGTGGCGCGCGACGCGCTGGCGCTCTTTGGAGTCGATGACCTCGGCCTGGACAAGTTGGACCGCCGGATCCTCGCGCTGCTGTGCGATCAGTTCTCTGCCCAGCCCGTGGGCCTCACCACACTGGCCCACGCCTGTGGCGAGGAGCCCTTGACGGTCGAGGACGCCTATGAGCCCTACCTGCTTCGCGCCGGTTTGATGGTGCGCACACCGCGTGGCCGCGTGGCGACCGCGCGCGCGTATGAGCACCTGGGCATCCAAGCGCCGCACGGCGCCCTGTTCTAACGGCTTTATCGCCACAGAGTAGAGTTTCTCTGTCCGATAACGAAGGAACTCTCGATGACGTCCGCCATTTCCCACGCCCTGCTGCTGGCTGCCACCACGAAGAAATCGTCATCCGGCGACCTCTACCTCATCTTGATCTACGTCGTGCTGATCGGCGGCTTCTACTACTTCTACATGCGTCCGCGCAGCCGGCGCATGAAGCAGCAGCGCACCGAGCAGCGCAAGGTCGACGTGGGCGATCGGGCCCAGACAATCGGCGGATTTGTGGGCACGGTGGTGCGCAACGAGGCCAACCTGGTGACCCTACGCACCGACGGAGGCGTGGAACTCGACTTTGTTCCCCAGGCCATATCGCGGCGCTACGACCCGCCCAAGTCCATTCCCGAGTCGAGCGACGACGACCACGATCACCCGGCGGAAGGTGACGCCTCGTAATGCCGCCGCAGGTCGGTTCGCGACGTTCTCTCGTCGCCAGCCTCATCATCACCATCGTCATTGCCTTCGGCGCCTTGGGAGCGACTCTGTCGGCCGGGTGGGGACCGAAGTTGGGCCTGGACCTCGCCGGGGGACTCACCGTGGTCTACAAGCCCACGACCAAGGCGACACTCTCGGACATGCAAGAGGTCGTCACCATCTTGAACAACCGGGTAAATGGACTGGGCGTGTCGGGATCGACCGTCAACCTCCAAGGCAGGGACGTCGCGGTGAGCGTGCCCGGGGTGACCGACGCCCGCCAGGTGCTCGCGATCGTCGGCCAGACGGCCCAGCTCTTGTTTCGCCCCGTGTTGTGCGAGGCGGAAGTCGGAGCCAAGAAGTCGCTTAAGTACGTGGCGCCCGGCAAGCTGCCCAAGTGCGGCGCCCAGTATCAAACCACCGCGGCCAACCTGGACGTGAACACCTCCACCGAAGAACCGAGCAACGACATCGCGCCGGATCCCGCCTTCACCAACATCAAGTCGACCAAGCCCGATCAAGACTTCGCCAAGGACGAAGTGCTCTTGCCCGTGCTCGGCGACAAGAACGTGCGCTACGTCCTGGGTCCCTCACAGTTGACCGGACGGGCGATCAAGAAGGCCGTGGCCCAGCAGAACCAGGCGGGCGCGTGGGTGGTCAACTACACCTTGACGAGCACGGGTAGCCCGGCCTGGGACAAGGTCGCTCAAGAGAACTTCCACGCCATGGTCGCCATCGAACTCGACGGCGTGGTGCAGTCCGCGCCCCTCATCCTGCCCGGTCAGGCGACGTTCACCAGCTTTGACGGCTCGGGAGAGATCTCGGGATCCTTCACGGAGAACTCGGCCAAGACCCTCGCGCTCGCGATGAACTTCGGAGCGTTGCCGGTGCGTCTGCAAGTTTTGACCGACACCACGGTCTCGCCGACCCTCGGCCACTCGGCCCTGGTGGCCGGTCTAGGCGCGGGCCTCGCGGGCCTCGCGCTGGTGTTGCTCTATACGATCCTGTACTACCGCGCACTCGGTCTGGTGATCGTGCTCGGGCTCTCGGTCACGGCCGCTTTGCTCTGGGCCATCATCTCTGCGCTGGGCCATACCGCGTTAGCGCCGAGCTTTGACCTCGCGGGGGTGACCGGACTCATTGTGAGTATCGGTATCACGGTGGACAGTTACATCGTGTACTTCGAACGATTAAAAGACGAAGCGCGGGCCGGGCGCTCCATTCGATCCTCGGTCGACCGGGGTTTTCGCTCGGCCTGGCGCACCGTGCTGGCGGCCGACACCGTGAGTCTCCTGGCCGCCGTGTTGCTCTACATCATTGCCGTGGGTGACGTGAAGGGATTCGCCTTCTTCTTGGGCCTGTCGACGTTGATGGACGTCATCATCACGTGGTACTTCACGCGGCCCTTGGTGATTTTGCTCGGTCGACGCAGTTCTGCGGGCAACTCCGCCCTCTCGATGGCGGCCGGACTCCAAGCCGGTCCCTCACAGGTGGGAGCGATCAGTGAGTGACTCCGAGTCCTTCGCCCCGGCCCACGAGCATCACTACGGCCCCATCGGGCGGCTCTATCACGGGCTCACCACGGTGGACTTCGTGGGCCGACGCAAGGTCTGGTTCAGCGTCTCGCTCACCATCATCGTGCTGGGCATCGCCTCGTTGGGCTTTCGCGGCTTTAACTTCGGCATTGACTTTCGCGGCGGCAGCTCCTGGGAGGTCTTAGCGCCCCACACCACGGTGGCCCAGATGACGAGCGTCGTGGAGGCCGCGGGCCTGCGCGATCCCACCGTGGAGAAGTTGGGATCCGAGACCTACCAGGTCACGGCCGACATCAACTCGCTGAGCTCGACGGCTCAGGTGCAACTCACCAACAAGGTCGCCGACGCCATGGCCAAGGTCGCCGGTAAGTCGGCCAACCAGGTCTCCACGACCGACGTGGGGCCCAGCTGGGGTAGCCAGATCACCGACAAGGCCGTCGAGGCCCTGATTGTCTTCTTCATCGCGGTGGTGGCCTACATCTCGATTCGCTTCGAGCCCAAGATGGCCGCCGCCGCCTTCATCGCGATGATCCACGACTTGTTGGTGACCGTGGGCGTGTACTCGCTCTTTGGTCTGCAGATCACCCCCGACACCGTGATTGCGATCCTGACCATCCTTGGTTACTCGCTCTATGACACCGTCGTGGTCTTCGACCGGGTGCGAGATAACACCAACGGAGTCCTTAAGGGCGGTGACCTCACGTACAGCGAGATGGTCAATCTCTCGATGAACCAGACGCTCGCTCGCTCGATCAACACCTCGCTCGTCGCGATCCTGCCGGTGCTCGCGGTGCTCGTGGTGGGCGCGGACATCCTGGGGGCGACCACGCTGCAGAGCTATGGCCTCGCCCTGTTCGTGGGCCTCATGAGCGGGGCGTACTCGTCGATCTTCATCGCGAGTCCGTTGCTGGCCATGATGAAAGAGCGTGAGCCGAGATACCGCGACCTGGCCGCGCGGGTGCTGTCGCGTAACGACCGCAAGGTTCTTACCGCCACCAGCGCGGCTCTGGCCAGTGCGCAGGCGACGGCCTCGACGACCGGCGTGCGCCCGATGCGAACGAGCTCGGTCTCGGGAACCATCCAGGCGCGCGCCCGCAAGCAAAAGAGGCGTTGAGCCTCATCGGGCTCGCGGGCCTGTCCTTTCGCGAATCTTCCTACCATTAGGCTTGATTCATGGTGAGTCTTACGTCGCGCAGCACGGCCGACCCGGTCCTGTTGGGCTCCCTTGAGCGCCTGATTGCGCGATTTCACGAGCACCACGACGACGGGGACGCCGAACTCATCCGCCGGGCGGGAATCGCGGCCATCAACGCCCACGAGGGCCAGCTACGCCGAACCGGCGAGCCCTACGTCACCCACCCGATCGCCGTGGCCAGTATCGCGGCCGACCTGGGCCTGGACGAAGTCACCCTGGCCGCCGCGTTGTTGCACGACGCCGTCGAAGACACGGGCGTCACGACCCAATGGCTGGAAGAGGAGTTCGGCGCCCAAGTGGCGGCCGTGGTGGACGGGGTCACCAAGCTCGATCGTCTGGAGTTCGACTCGAAAGAGGCTCAGCAGGCGGCCACGATTCGCAAGATGTTCATCGCGATGGCCCAGGACTGGCGAGTCCTGCTGATCAAGTTGGCGGATCGTCTGCACAACATGCGCACGATCTCGGTCATGCCCATGCACCGTCAGCGCGCCATCGCCCAAGAGACCCTCGACGTCTACGCACCCCTCGCGCATCGCCTCGGTGTCCAGCAGGTCAAGTGGCAGCTCGAAGACCTCAGTTTTGCCACCCTGCACCCGAAGCGCTACGCCGAGATCGAACAGATGGTGGCCGCGCGCCAGCCCGAGCGCGAGGCGTACTTGAGCGAAGTGATGGACACACTCGCCAAGAAGCTCGCGGAGTTCGGTATCGCCGCGGACGTGCGTGGTCGACCGAAGCACTTCTGGAGCATCTACGAAAAGATGGTCGTGGGCGGCAAGGAGTTCGACGACATCTTCGACTTGGTGGGCCTGCGGCTCATCGTTGAAGAGGAGCGCGACTGCTGGGCCGCACTGGGAGCGATCCACGCCCTGTGGTCGCCCGTCCAGGGTCGATTCAAGGACTACATCAACTCGCCCAAGTTCAACCTGTATCAGTCTCTGCACACCACGGTGATCGGACCGCGGGGCAAATCGGTTGAGGTTCAGGTTCGCACCCAAGAGATGCACCGACGCGCCGAGTTCGGCGTGGCCGCCCACTGGAGCTACAAGGAGGCCGCGAGCGACAAGGAAGTGGCCTGGATGCGCCGCCTGGCGGACGTGGAAGAAGAAGAGGCTGATCCGATTGCGTTCCTCGAGGCACTCAAACTCGACCTGGGCCAAGAC
The DNA here is from genome assembly GCA_035502215.1 of Acidimicrobiales bacterium. Lineage (GTDB taxonomy): Bacteria > Actinomycetota > Acidimicrobiia > Acidimicrobiales > RAAP-2 > RAAP-2. The sequence continues at coordinate 19,387 of DATJUR010000168.1, forward strand.
GAGGTCTACCTCTTCACCCCCAAGGGCCGGGTGATCGCGCTGGTCGAAGGCGCGACCCCGATTGACTTCGCCTACGCCGTGCACACCGAAGTGGGGCACCGCTGCGTCGGGGCCAAAGTCAACGGACGCCTGGTGCCACTCGACACCGTATTGCGATCGGCCGACGTGGTGGAGATCGTTACCAGCAAGAACGACAACGCAGGACCCTCGCGCGACTGGCTCAGCATCGCCAAGTCCTCGCGCGCCAAGTCCAAGATTCGCCAGTGGTTCCAGCGCGAGCGCCGCGATGACGCGATCGAGGGAGGGCGCGAGGAACTCACCAAAGCGCTGCGACGCGAAGGTTTGCCCATCGCCACCTCACTTACCTCAGGTGCCCTGGATGCGGTCATCAAGTCCCTGGGGCTCGACGATCGCGACGCGCTCTTCATGTCTATCGACTCGGGTCAGATCTCGGCCCTCGCGGTTGTCCAACGACTCGATCGCGAACTGCGCGGCGGCGACGCCGAGCAGATGCCCACGACAGTCACCAAAGCTCCGCGAACCTCGCGCACCGCGCGACGCAACGCCGGGGTCTACGTCGAGGGCCTCGACGACGTCATGATCCACCTGGCACGGTGCTGCTCACCGGTTCCCGGAGACAACATCATGGGCTTCATAACCCAAGGACGAGGTGTCTCCGTGCACCGCGACGACTGCTCGAACGCGGTTGCCCTGGCCCAACGCCTGGGCGAGCGGATCATCGACGTCGAGTGGGACGGCTCGGCCGGTGGTCAGTATCGCGCGGTCCTGGAGATCTTGGCCTTCGATCGCTCCCGTTTGCTTCTCGACGTCTCCAAGGTCGTGGCCGAGTACCACCTCAACATCATCTCGAGCTCCTCGACGACGTCGGGCTCGCGAATCGTGCGCATGGTTTTTGACGTCGAGTTGGCAGATCCCGGGCACCTGTCCAGCCTGCTCGCCGCCCTCAAGGGAGTCGACGGGGTCTTCGACGCGTTTCGCCAGCTTCCGGGTCAGAATAAGACGTCATGAGCGAGTCCGCCGCGCCGTTTCGGGCGCCCGTGGGAACCCACGACGTTCTGGGTCCCGCCTCCGCGCAGTGGGAGGGACTGGCCGCGGTGTTCGCCCAACTCGCCTATCGCTACGGATTCTCACTGGTGATGACGCCGATCTTCGAGGACGTCGGCGTCTTCGTGCGCGGGATCGGTGAAGAGAGCGATGTCTTTCGCAACGAGATGTACACCTTCGAGGACCGCGCAGGGCGCCGCTACGCGCTGCGCCCCGAAGGCACGGCCTCGGTCGTGCGCGCGTTCGTTCAGCACAGTCCCACAACTCCCTGGAAGGCCTGGTATCTCACGCCCGCCTTTCGCTACGAGAAGCCCCAGAAGGGTCGCTACCGCCAGCACTATCAGTTCGGCGTCGAAGCCTTGGGCACCGACGACCCCGCCATCGACGTCGAGGTGATTACCCTCGCCCACAACTTCTATCGCGCGATTGGGTTGCGACACGTCACTCTGCTCATCAACTCGATGGGACACCGAGAGTGCCGGGCGGCGTACGTGGTGCTCTTGAGCGAGTACTTGGCCGAGCACGAGTCGGAGCTCTGCGATGAGCACCAAAAGAGTTGGCGCGAGAACCCCCTACGGGTGCTCGACTGCAAGCGCGAAGCCTGCGTGCAGGTCACCTCCAAGGGACCGATGCTCATTGACCACGTCTGTAAGGACTGTCGATCGCACTTCGACGCAGTGGTGGGCGGGTTGAGCGCTCTTGGCATCACGAGCACGCTGGACCCGCGTCTCGTACGGGGATTTGACTACTACAACCGCACGACCTTTGAGTTCGTGGCCGAGGCCTTTCACAGCGCCCAGAACTCCATCGGCGGCGGCGGGCGCTACGACCAGCTGGCCGAGGAGCTGGGCGGCAAGCCCACCAGCGGCATCGGTTTTGGCAGCGGCGTCGAGCGATTGATTCTGGCGCGTGAGGCCGAGGGCGTCACCCACGACCTGCTGAAGCGAACCCTCGACGTCTTCGTGATTGACACGACCGGCGACGAGTCGGTTGCGGTGATGATCGAGACCCTGCGCGCCCAGGGCTACGCGGTGGATCGCGCCTACGACCAGCGCTCGATGAAGGCCCAGATGAAGGCCGCCGACCGCTCGGGCGCGCGTTTGGCGCTGCTGGTCGGACCCGAAGAACTGTCAGTCGGCGAGGTTACCATTAGGGACCTGCGTAGCCAGGAGTTTGATCAAACGCAACAGCGCGTTGGTCAAGGGGCGGTCGTTT
>DATJUR010000169.1:0-29227 GCA_035502215.1 Acidimicrobiales bacterium
CGGCGTGAACGCCGGTTCCCTCGACAAGCACCTCTACGAGCGTTTCGGCGGCGCGACCCCCGAGGCGCTCGTCGAGTCGGCGCGCATCGAGCTGGCCTATTTCCAAGAGGTCGACTTCAGCGACGTCAAGATCTCGGTGAAGGCGTCGTCGGTGGCGTTGATGATCGCGGCCTATCGCCTCGCGTCAGAGACCTTCGATCACCCTCTGCACCTTGGGGTCACCGAGGCCGGCCCCCTGCCCTGGGGACTCCTCAAGGGCACGGCGGGTATCGGCACGCTGCTCGCCGAGGGCATCGGCGACACGCTGCGCTACTCACTGACCGCCGACCCGGTCGAAGAGGCGCGCGCGGGGCGCGCGCTGCTGGAGTCGCTCGGACTGCGTGAGCGCAAGGGGCTGGACCTGATCGCGTGCCCGAGCTGCGGGCGCTCGGAGATCGACGTCATCAAGGTGGCCAACGAAGCCCAAGACGCGCTCGGCGCGCTCAACATTCCCTTACAGGTGGCCGTCATGGGATGCGTGGTGAACGGACCCGGCGAGGCGCGCCACGCCGATCTGGGGATCGCCGCGGGCAAGCGCCGCGGACACCTGTTCATCCAGGGTCAGATCATTCGCGTGGTGCCCGAGGACGAGATGGTCTCGGCCCTGGTCGATGAGGCCACCAAGATCGTCGAAGAGGGACTCGAGGCGAGACTGGCGGCGCGCGACGCGAGCGCGGAAAAAGAAGCCGAAGCCGATCGTGCCGCGCTGTTGGATGATCGCGGCGCCGACGCCAACAACGCGCAAGTCAAGATCGACCTGATTCGTCGTCACGCCGAGCAGTAACGCGCGCACTAGCCTGGTCCGAACTCTTAAAGGAGCGCCGTGGCTCAACAGAGCGTGCTGACCCCACAGTCTCAAGACTTTCCGCGCTGGTACCAAGACGTGGTGGCCAAGGCCGAGATGGCCGACAACGGCCCGGTGCGCGGCACCATGGTGATTCGTCCCTACGGGTACGCCATCTGGGAGCGCATGCAGGCCGAGATGGACACGCGCATCAAGGCGACGGGGGCGAAGAACGCGTACTTTCCCTTGTTCATCCCCGAGAGCTACTTCTCGCGCGAGGCCGAGCACGTCGAGGGATTCAGCCCCGAGTTGGCCGTGGTGACCCACGCCGGGGGCGAGGACCTGGCCGAACCCATCGTGGTACGACCCACCTCGGAGACGGTGATCGGTGAGTTCATGGCCAAGTGGATTCAGAGTTATCGCGATCTGCCGCTGTTGCTCAATCAGTGGGCCAACGTCGTGCGCTGGGAACTACGTCCGCGGTTGTTCTTGCGCAGTTCGGAGTTCCTCTGGCAGGAGGGTCACACCGCCCACGTGAGTTACGCCGACGCCGCGGCCTACGCGCGTCGCATCCACTACGAGGTGTACAACGACTTTCTCCTCGACGTCATGGCCGTGCCGTGCTTTATCGGCATCAAACCGGCCAGCGAGAGATTTCCCGGCGCGATCAACTCCATGACGGGTGAGGGCGTCATGCGCGACGGCAAGGCGCTACAGATGATGACCACTCACGAGCTCGGCCAGAACTTCGCGCGCGCCTTCGACATCTACTTTCAAAGTGAAGCCGGTGAGGCCCAGCTGTGCTTTACCACTTCCTGGGGTGCGTCCACGCGCCTGGTGGGTGGGCTCATCATGGCCCACGGTGACGACAACGGACTGATCGTGCCGCCGCGACTGGCTCCCACCCAACTCATCGTGGTCGCCGTGCGCGACGAGCCCGAGGTCAACGAGGCCTGCGAGCGCGTAGCCAGCGAGCTGGGCGCCGCAGGGGTGCGCGTCGAGGTCGATCACGCTCGGGGCAGCTTCGGGCGTCGCGTGACCGACTGGGAGATCAAGGGCGTCCCCTTGCGTTTGGAGGTCGGCCCACGGGATCTGGCTCAGGGTCACGTCACCTTGGTGCGCCGTGACTCCGGTGTAAAGACGACCCACGCCCTGGGTGCACTAGCGAGTGAGGTTCCCATCTTGCTCGAACGCATCCAGAGTGACCTGTTGGCGCGCGCTCTGGCCCATCGAGACTCGTCAACTCGGGACGTGGCCAGCCTCGACGAGGCGCTCGAAGCGGCCAGCGACGGCTTTGCTCGTCTGTCCTGGGACCTCGTCGCGGGCGAGGGAGAAAGGACCCTCAACGCCCAAGCGATCAGCGTTCGCTGCCTCCAGCGCCAGGATGGCTCGATACCCGAGAACGAGGACGAGCCCGGACTGGTCTGTCTGGTGTCCAAGAGCTACTAATCGCCCGAGGTCTACTCGCCCCAGGACCACGCGTCGGCGCTCTTAACACGCCCCGGCCCTGCGACGGGTCGAGATCGGTTTAAGAAATCTTTAACACGAGTTTTATTGCAGTCAGGTGAGGTTTCATGCAGGGGATTCTCGTTGTGACACCAGTAATTCACTGCTACAATTGATGTCTACAGTCCGCTCAGGACGTATGGACTCGTTTAAGCGCGGGCCTCGGGCCCGCGCTTTTTCAATGTCTGTAGGGCCGGAGCGGCGGCGAAAGGAGACGGAAATGGATTGGGACGCCACGCTCCGACCGCTCCTAGAACCGCTGGGTCTGGACCTGTACGATGTGGAGTTTTCCTCGGGCACCCTTGACGTGGTCGTCTCTCGGGACGGGGGAGTAGACCTCGACGCCCTCACGGCGGCCAATCGGGTGATTTCGGAGTGGCTGGACGCTCACGATCCCATCGCGGGTCGCTTCACCCTTGACGTGTCGAGCCCGGGACTCGAGCGCCGACTGCGCACGCCCGCTCACTTTCGCGGTGCGCTGGGCGAAGTGGTGACGTTGCGCGAAGTGCGTGACGATGCACCCACGCGGCGTCTCGAAGGAACGCTGAGCGAAGTGACCGACTCCGCGCTGAGCATTGAGGACGACGAGGTCGGCGTCGTTGTGGTACCCCTCGACAAGATCGAACGCGCTCGCACCGTCTTTTACTGGGGCGCCACCAAACCGGTGAGCAACAAGACCACGGCCAAAGGTGCGCGCACCCACTCGACGAGCAGGAAAGGCTAGATATGGCTAACTTCGAATTTCTCGAGGCCCTGGGCCAGATCGCGCGCGACCAGAACATCGATGAGGGAGAGCTCCTCGTCGCTCTCGCCAACGCCCTGCTCGCCGCCTACAAGCGACGTCCCGACTCAGCCGAGGACGCCGAGGTCGAGATCAACCCCGAAACCGGCGAGATCAAGGTGTGGGGTCTGGAGCTCGACTTAGAGGGCAACGTCACGCGCGAGTGGGACGCCACGCCCGACGACTTTGGACGCATCGCGGCCCAGACGGCCAAGCAGGTCTTGATGCAACTGATTCGCGACATCCAGCGCCGTCAGATGTACGAGGAGTTCGCCAACCGCGAGGGCGACATCGTCTCAGGCACCGTCCAGCAGAACGACAACCGCTACACGCTGCTCGACCTCGGTCGGGTCGAGGCGCTGTTGCCCCAGGCCGAGCAGATCGCCTTTGAGCGCTACGAGCACGGGGCGCGCATCAAGGTCTACATCGTCGAAGTGCGCAAGACCAACAAGGGCCCCCAGATCGTGGTCTCTCGCACCCACCCGGCTCTCGTGGCCAAGCTCTTCGAGATCGAAGTGCCCGAGATCGCCAGTGGCATCGTCGAGATCAAGGCGCTCGCGCGCGAGCCGGGTCACCGCTCCAAGATCGCGGTGGCGTCGAACGACCAGATGATCGATCCCGTCGGGGCCTGTGTGGGTGCCAGAGGTTCGCGCGTGCGCAACATCACCAACGAACTGCGCAGCGAGCGCATCGACGTCGTGCCCTACAGCGACGATCCGGTTGAGTTCATTCAGTCGGCCCTGCAGCCCGCGCGCGTGCGCGAGGTTCGACTCGACGACGTCGAAGGCATCGCCACGGTCATCGTGCACGAGCAACAGCTCTCGCTCGCCATTGGTAAGGAGGGCCAGAACGCCCGCCTGGCCGCCCGACTGACGGGGTGGCGCATCGACATCCGCTCGGAGAACGAGGGCAACGACGAGGTGCTCGAAGAGGCCTGGACCGACGGCGACCAGGTTGTCGACGAGACGCTGGCCGTCGTGGTGGGCGAGGACGGTGAACGAGAAGCTCTCGTCTCCGATACGGTGATCACCGACGCGGAGGGCGACGTGGCCGAGGTAGCGGTCGTTGAGGCCGTGGCGGAGGACGAGGCATAGCCCCGACTCGGACGTGCGTGGTGTGCCGTCGCCGTCGCCCGGACGCGGAGCTGGTTCGCCTCGGACGTGACGCATCGGGCACCTGGTACGTCGGTCGCGGGTACGGGCGTGGCGTGTGGTGGTGCGCAGATGGCTGTGGGAGCAGAGTGCGCATGTCCCAGGTGGCGCACGCACTTCACGTGAGTGTGAGCGAGGCGGACGTGGCCGTCGTGCGCGACCTTGCGGCCGGGAAAAGGCCGTAGTTGTGAAAGAATAGGAAACTGTGCCCGCCGAATGTGCGGGGACGCGACGTAAGGGAACGTTTTGGCTCCAAAGAAAATTCGAGTGCACGAGCTCTCCAAGGAACTCGGGATGACGAGCAAGGAGTTGCTCGCACTCGCTGGCAAATTAGGCATCGGCGCCTCGAGTCCCTCGGCGTCGATCGAAGACGCCCAGGCGGACCGTATTCGGCGCCGCGCGGACGCCGACGGCCTGCGTCGCGAGGCACGCTCGGACGCCCCGAAAGCGGCCAAGGCCGAAAAGGCGACCAAGGCTGTCAAGGTCACGAAAGCGTCGTCCTCGCCGGTCGCCGCCGAGGTCGCCGCCGAGGTCGCCGCCGCGGCGCCTTTAGCCGCGCCCGCACGAGTGGCGCCAGCGCCCGCGGCCCCCGCTGCTCGCACCCGACCTGACGAGGTCCCCAGTGCGGCGTCCGCGCCGGTCGAGCCCGCTCGCACCCAGGTCGTTCGCTCCCGGATCGCCCCGCCCAAGCCCGCCCCGTCTCGCAACCCCTCGCCCGACGGTCCCACCACCATTCGTCCCAGCACCCGCGCCGCAGGCGACGGCTCCTCGCGCCCGCCGCTGTCCTCCAGCGGACGTCCGATCCCGCCGCCACCCGGTCGTCCCCTCAGTCCGAGTGGTCGACCGATCCCACCGCCGCCGGGCGCGCGTCGCCCGATGCCCGCCGGAGGCACCGGTCGCGGGCCGGCTACCGGCCGACCGATGACCGCTCGTCCGAGCACCGGGCCCTCGCGCCCGGGGGGTGCGTCGCGCCCCGGTACCGGTGGCGGATTCTCGTCGCCTCGACCGGGTGCTGGCAGCGGTGCTCCCGCGGCGGGTGCGAGTCGCAGCGGTGGTCCCGCTCGCGGTGGCGGAGGGCCTCGCGGATCGCAACGAAAGACCACTCGTCGCCGGCGCCGCAACGTCGAAGAGCTCGAGCCGACCCAGATGACGACCTGGCAGCCGAGCAACGCGCCGGTACCCGAGGGCGAGATCATCATCGAGCGAGGTTCAACGGCCAAGGACGTGGGCCCCAAGCTCAATCGCAGTGCGGCCGACATCATTCGTTTCCTATTCCTCCAGGGCGAGATCGTCACCGCCGTCCAAAGCCTGTCGGACGACATGATCGAGCTCTACGCGGCCGAGGTCGGCGCGGACGTTCACATGGTGGACCCGGGCGAGCAACGTGAAGCCGAACTGCTCGCGAAGTTCTTTGACGAAGACGACCAGGACGACGTCATCGCCGCGGTGATGCGCCCGCCGGTGGTGACCGTGATGGGACACGTCGACCACGGCAAGACCCTGTTGCTCGATCGCATCCGCCAGACCAACGTGGTGGCCGGCGAAGCCGGTGGCATCACCCAGCACATTGGCGCCTACATGGTGAACTGGCACGGCCGGGCCATCACCTTCCTCGATACCCCCGGCCACGAAGCCTTCACCGCCATGCGCGCGCGTGGCGCCAAGGTCACCGACGTCATCATTCTGGTGGTGGCGGCCGACGACGGCGTCATGCCCCAGACCGTCGAGGCGATCAACCACGCCAAGCTGGCTGGCGTACCGATCATCGTGGCGATCAACAAGATGGACCGGGCCGACGCCAATCCCGATCGAGTTCTCCAGCAACTCTCCGAGCACGCGCTGGTTCCCGAAAAGTGGGGTGGCGACACCATCGTGGTCGAGATCTCCGCCCTCCAGGGAACCGGCATCGACGACCTCTTAGAACAGGTGCTTTTGGTCGCCGAGGTGGCCGAGTTGGTTGCGCGACCGAGCGGCCGCGCGGTGGGCACGGTGCTCGAGGCGAACCTCGAGGTGGGTCGCGGACCCGTCGCCACGGTCATCGTCCAAAAGGGGCTCTTAGAAGTCGGTGATCCGGTCGTGGCCGGGCCCGCCTACGGCAAGGTCAAGGCCCTCATCAACGACCAGGGCCTCCAGGTCAAGAGTGCGGGACCCTCGACCCCGGTGCAGATTTTGGGATTCAGCGAACCGCCCTTTGCCGGAGACGAGATGCGCGTCGCCCACGACCTGGCTCACGCGCGGTCCCTCGCTGAGGCTCGCGCGCAGCGCACCCGACTGGTGGGCCAACAGCCCGTGGCCTCCTCGAGTGGCGCGCGACTCGAGGACCTCTTCGAACAGATTCAGCGTGGCGAGACCGCGACGCTCAACATCGTGCTCAAGGCCGACGTCCAGGGCTCGCTCGAAGCGTGCACCGAGTCGCTTCGCAAACTCGAACGAGACGACGTGAAGCTCGTCATCGTGCACCGCGGCGTGGGCGGCATCACCGAGAACGACGTGCAGCTGGCCAAGGCTTCGAACGCGACCATCATTGGTTTTAACGTCCGCCCGGACAAGCGCAGTCGTGAACTGGCCGCCAGCGAGGGCGTGCAGATTCGTACCTACGAGATCATCTACAAGCTGATCGAAGAGATCGAGGCGGCCATGCTGGGACTGCTCACCCCGGTGTTCGAAGAGGTCGTCACCGGCGAGGCCGAGGTGCGCGAGGTGTTTCGCATTCCCCGGGTCGGCGCGATCGCGGGGTGCTTCGTGCGAGAAGGTGTCATCACTCGCGGCGCCAAGGTGCGTTTCCTACGCGAGGGCACCATCATCTGGAAGGGCACGATCACCTCTCTTCGCCGCTTCAAGGACGACGCGCGCGAGGTCGCCTCGGGTTTCGAGTGCGGGATCGGACTCTCGGACTACCAGGACCTCAAGTCGGGTGACGTCATCGAAACGTACGAAGAGCGCGAGATTCCGCGCACGGCCTAAGCCATGTCGCGCTCGTCCGGCTCGAGTCACCCGTACCCGCGCACCGCGCGGGTCAATCAGATACTGCGCGAGGTGATCTCCGATGAACTGGTGCGGATCTCCGACGTGGACGAGCGCCTCGGTCTGCTCACGGTGACCGGGGTCGAGACGACCCCCGACCTGCGCCAGGCCAAGGTCTATCTGCACTCGCTCTCCCACGAGGCCAAAGACGCCCTCGAAGAACGACGCGCCCAGATCCAGGCCTCGGTGAACGCCCAGACCCGCCTCAAGCGAACGCCCAAGCTGTCCTTCTCCGCGGACCCCGCGGTCGCCAGCGGCAACGCCGTCGAAGACCTGCTGCGCCGTCAACACCATGACGACCAATAACGGGCTTCTTTTGATGGACAAGCCGCGTGGGGTCACGAGCCATGACGTGGTCGCGCACGTGCGACGCGTGCTCAACGAACGACGGGTGGGCCACGCGGGCACGCTCGACCCCATGGCCACCGGGCTGTTGATCCTCGGCGTGGGACCGTCCACCCGATTGTTGCGCTTCGCCCAGAGCGAGAAGAAGCGCTACGAGGGTGTGCTGAGCCTGGGGGTGCGCACGGACTCTCTGGACGCCGACGGCATCGAGGTGCAACGAGCACCCGTGCCCGCCCTCGCGCCCGAGGTCATCAACGAGGCGATCGCCAGCCTCCTGGGCGCCCAAGAACAGGTCCCGCCCATGGTCTCTGCCCTCAAGGTCAACGGCCGACGCCTCCACGACCTCGCACGCGAGGGGGTGGTGATCGATCGTGCGCCGCGATCAATCACGGTGCACGCGCTCTCGGTGACCCCCCTGGACGATACGCACTGGGGTTTCGAGGTCACCTGTTCGATGGGCACCTACGTACGGGTGTTGATGTCGGACCTGGCGGAGCGACTCGGTACGCTGGGCCACCTCAGCGTCCTGCGACGGGCAGCGAGCGGCGACCACGAGGTACGCGACGCCCTGACGTACGACGACTTCGAGCACCGCGTGAGCGAGGACATCCCCGTGCTGTTGGCGCCGAGCGCGTTTGTTGAGCACCTACCCCACGTGCGAGTGAGCGAGGACGAGGAACGTCGTGTGCGCATGGGCCAGCGCCTCGCCTTGGACGAACCCGGGGGCGACGAGATTGCCGCGATCGCACCGAGCGGTCACTTGGTGGGCGTTCTGCGACGCCGTGGTGATCTCTGGCAGCCCGACGTCGTGATGCCCGCGACGGCCTGAGTCCGGTAGGTTGCCAGTCGTGAACGTGTGCCGAGATGGCGAGCTCAGTGCGAAGGGTCCCTCGGTGGTGGCCATTGGCGTCTTTGACGGTCTGCACCGCGGTCACCAGGCGGTCCTGGCCCAACTGATCGACCTCGCGCAGCGCTACGACGCCACGCCCACGGTCGTCACGTTCGATCCCTCTCCCGCGAGCGTGCTCGCGCCGAGCCACGCGCCGCGACAGATCGCCACCGTGGCCCAACGCCTCGAGGACTTGGCCGCGCTCGGAGTGGGCCAGGTGCGCATCCTCACCTTCTCCCCGGCGCTCGCCCGCGAGAGCGCGCGCGAGTTCATCGAGCGGGTCCTGGTGAGTGAACTTCACGCGACGTGTGTGCTCGTGGGCGAGGGCTTTCACTTCGGGCACAACCGCGAAGGCACGCCCGATCTCTTGCGTGAGGTCGGCGGGGAGTTCGGTTTCGATGTGGTGGTCGCACCCACCCACGGCGAGGGCACTCGCTTTAGCTCCAGTGCGGTGCGCGCGGCGTTGGCCGCCGGCGACCTCGATGAGGTCGAGCGCGTCTTGGGCCGACCCTTCCGGTTGCGCGGGGTCGTCGAGCACGGCGACAATCGAGGCGAGGAGTTGGGTTTTCCCACGGCCAATCTCGCCGTCGCGCCCGACCAGGCGCTGCCCGCCCAGGGTGTCTACGCGGGAGCGACCACGATCGACGAGATCTGGTGGCCCGCGGCGATCTCGGTGGGTACCCGTCCCCAGTTCTATGACGACGGCCGGCTGCTGGTCGAGGTGCACGTCGTGGGCTACTCGGGCGTGCTCTACGGTCGTGAACTCGACGTGGTGTTTCTCGCGCTGTTGCGTGCCCAGGCGAGCTTTGCGAACGTCGAGGAGTTGGTTGCCCAGATCGGCCGCGACGTAGAGCAAACCCGCCAACTATTCGCCGCCACGGCGACTGATGAGCTGAAACTGCTAGGATAAATAGTCGGTCAGCGACGCTGATCACGTGGGTCGTCTGGTGACGGCTCGCACCGGGACACCCGACTCAACTAAGGCACAGACGTTATATGACCGAGAAGCAACAGATCATCGAGGACTTTCGAGCCCACGACACCGACACGGGCTCGCCCGAGGTTCAAGTCGCGCTCTTGACTGACCGGATCGCGCATCTCACCGAGCACCTCAAGGTTCACAAGGGCGATCATCACACCCGCCGTGGACTGATGAAGCTCATTGGTCAGCGCCGTCGACTGCTGGACTACGTCCAAAAAGGTGACGTGGAGCGCTACCGCGCGTTGATCGGTCGGCTCGGCATTCGTCGCTAGCCGCATCACCGCGTCGACGCCGTCGACGCGTTCAGCATTCGAGGCCCCGAACGCCAGTGGAGGATCGTCGCGTCAGCGAAGGTTGCCCACTGGGATTCGGGCGAATGCTGCTACATAAGGAGCATCCATGACCGACGCGATTCGCGTTAGTAGTCCCATTACCGGTACCGACAAGACCATGAGTTTTGAGGCCGGACACCTAGCCCAACTCGCCGACGGCGCCGTTCTCGCGCGCATCGGCGACACCATGTTGCTCGCCACCGTGGTCGCCTCCAAGTCCGCCAGAGAGGGAATCGACTTTTTCCCGCTCACCGTGGACATCGAGGAGCGCGCCTACGCCGCGGGCAAGATTCCGGGAGCGTTTTTTCGCCGCGAGGGCAAACTCTCGGACCAGGCGATCTTGATCTGTCGTCTCATCGACCGCCCGCTGCGCCCGTCGTTCCCGAAGGGTTTTCGCAATGAGGTTCAAGTCGTGGGCACGATCTTCTCGGCGGACCAAGAAAACCCGCACGACATCCTGGCCATCAACGCGGCCTCAGCCGCGCTCATGATCTCGGGCATCCCCTTCGACGGCCCGATCGGGGCCGTGCGCATGGCCTACACGACCGACGGCGAGTGGGTGGCGCACCCGACCTACCAGGAAGGCGACGCGGCGACCTTTGAACTGATCGTGGCCGGACGTGCGCTCAGCGACTCGAGCGACGCCGACATCGCGATCATGATGGTCGAGGCCGGTGGCACCGAGGGTTCCTTCGAGAAGTACCTCGACGGTGCGCCCAAGGTGAGCGAAGAGGTGCTCGCCCAGGGCCTGGAGGCCTCGAAGCTCTGGATTCGCGAAGCGATCAACCTGCAGCGTTCGTTGGTGCGCGACTTCATCGCCGACCGGGGTCCTTTGCCCTCCTTCGAGTACGAGGTCTTTGTCGACTACACCGAGGACATCTACGCGCGCGTCGAGGCAATTGGCCAACAGGCCCTCGCCGACGCCAACCAGATCACGACCAAGGCGGCGCGCAACGAGGCGCTCGAGGCTGCGACCAAGTCGATTCAAGCTCAGCTGGCCGGTGAGTTCGAGGGACGCTCGAGTGAGATCAAGGCCGCCGTTCGCTCGCTGACCAAGAAGCTCGTGCGCGAGCGCGTCGTCACTGACGGTGTGCGCATCGACGGGCGCGGTCTGGCCGACATCCGTCCGCTCTCGGCCGAGGTCGACCTGTTTCCGATGACCCACGGCTCGGCGGTGTTCCAGCGCGGTGAGACTCAGGTCGTGAACGTGACGACGCTGGGCATGCCGCGCATGCGCCAGCAACTCGACACGATCTCGCCCGATGAGTTCAAGCGCTACATGCACCACTACAACTTTCCGCCCTACTCAACGGGTGAGACCGGTCGAGTGGGCGCGCCTAAGCGCCGCGAGGTCGGACACGGCGCGCTCGCCGAGCGGGCCCTGGTCCCTGTCCTGCCGAGCGAAGAGGACTTCGCCTACACGATTCGAGTGGTCTCGGACGTGATGCAGTCGAACGGCTCGACGTCGATGGGTTCGGTGTGTGGCTCGACCCTCTCGCTCATGGCCGCCGGAGTGCCGATCAAGGCGCCCGTGGCGGGTATTGCGATGGGCCTGGTCTACGAAGACGGGGTCTACGTCACCTTGACCGACATCCTGGGCACCGAAGACGCCTTTGGCGACATGGACTTCAAGGTGGCCGGTACCGCTGACGCCGTCACGGCGTTGCAGCTCGACACCAAGATCGACGGTCTGCCCGCCGACGTACTGGCCAAGGCGTTGCACCAGGCCAAGGACGCTCGCCTCACCATTCTCAAGGTCCTCACCGACACGATCCCCGAGCCGCGCAGCGAAGTGGCCGAGGTCGCCCCCAAGATCGTCTCGATGGAGATTCCGATCGACAAGATCGGTGAAGTGATTGGGCCCAAGGGCAAGGTCATCAACACCCTTCAGCAAGAGACGGGAGCCGACATCGCCGTCGACGACGACGGCGTGGTCGGTACGGTGACCATCGGGGCCAAGGACGGACGGGCCGTCGAAGAAGCTCGTCGACGCATCTCGCTCATCTTGGACCCGCCCTCGGCGGACGTGGGAGCGATCTATCAGGGCCGCGTGGTGTCCATTGCCAAGTTCGGCGCGTTCATCAACATCCTGCCGGGCCGCGACGGTCTCTTGCACATCTCCAAGCTCGCCCCGCTCAACGGAGGCAAGCGCATTGGCCAGGTCGAAGACGTCCTCGAGCTGGGTCAAGCCGTCGAAGTCAAGGTCGACGACATCGACCCTCAAGGCAAGGTGTCGCTGTCGCTGGTGGGTGACTTTCCCGACGTGGTGGACGAGCCGCGCCACGAGCGCGAGCGTTCGCCCCGCGGCTCCAGCTCGTCGCGAGGCAGCGATCGTTCCGCTGACTCGAGCTCACGGCGATCCAACTCGGCGGGCTCGAACAGTTCCTTCGAAGCAAGCTTCGAGGCCGAACTGGCCGGCGAGATTGGTGACCTCGGCCCGGGCGGTCCCGGCTTTCACGGTGACGACGACGGCAGTCGTCGCAGTCCGCGGCCCCGTCGTCGTTAAGTAACCAAGGACCGTGTCGCGCCCCACGTGTCGCGACACGGACCTGGCGGTTTTCGTAGCGTGGGAACAATGAGTAGCGATCGGGCGTCTGGGTCTGGCTCGCCGTGGTGGCGCTCCCCTCAGCGGGCCGATCGATGGGCCCTGGGCACGCTGGTGGGCATTCCTCTGGTGCTCTTTATCCTGCCCGCGCTCTTCGGCCACCCCGCGATTGACGCGGACAACCTGATACAGAATTTTCCTCTGCGAGTCCTCGCGGGTCGCCAACTCGCCTCCGGGCATCTGCCACTGCTCAACCCGCTCACCAACGCCGGTACGCCCCTGTTGGGCGGACTGAATGCGGGGGCGTTGTACCCCCTCACGCTCATCTTCGCCTTTATTCCGCCGATCACCGCCTGGATCATCAACATGATCGTGGTCTACGTGAGCGCGGGCGTGGGAATGTTCGCCCTGGTGCGCTGGCACGGGTCGCGCACCAGCTCCGCGCTGGTCGCAGCCATCAGTTACACCTACTGCGGGGCGATGATCGGCCAGATGATTCACCTGGGCGTGATCCAGGGTTACTCGTTCGTGCCCTGGGCAATTTTGATCATGCTCGCTCTCTCGCGGCGCCTGTCGAGGCTGCCCGAGGGGACGAGGGTACGATCGCTGGCTCGCACTGCGGTGCCCTGGATCGTGGCGGAAGGCGCGCTGTGGGGCCTCACCTTTCTCTCGGGGGAGCCGCGCGCCATCGCCACCATGGAGCTGCTCACGATCGTCGTGGTTCCTGGCGTCTTGATCCTTCGCAGCTCGTACTGGCTCTCGACCTGGCGCACGAGACTCGCCTACGTCGTCACCCTGGCGGTCGGCTTTGCCTGGGGGCTGGGAATCGGGCTGGTCCAACTCCTGCCCGGATGGTCGTTCATTAAGGACTCCGAGCGCTCCGACGTGGGCTACGCGTTCTTCGGGGCGGGCTCGCTGGCGGTGCACTGGAGCGCCCTGCTCTTTACCCCCGACCTGCTGGGCGGCAACGGCGCGTTCGGTCAGCCCGGCTACTTCGCCAACTACAACCTCACCGAAGTGACCGGCTACGTCGGGGTGATCGCGCTGGTCGCCACGGCCGCGTTCTGTACTCGCCTCACGCCGCGCGGTTGGCGCGGGGCCCAGCGCGACTACACGATCTATATCGTCATCGGCGTCGTAGGCCTCTTTGCGACGTGGGGCAGTTTCACCCCGCTCGGGCACCTGTTTCGCGCCATACCCCTGTATGGTTCCACGCGCCTGCAAAGCCGCAGCGTCATACTCGTGGACTTCGTCGCGTCGGTCTTGGTGGGCTGGTGGTTCGAGCACATCCTCGCCGGTCGACCCGAGCGAGCCGGCCTGGGACGGCGGTCGCGTTGGGTAACGGCCGCTCCGGCGATCTTCATCGTCGTACTCTCGGGGGCGCTCATCGGGTGGGGGCCCTGGGTGATCGAGCGCGTCGGTATCGGGGGCGGGAATCCGGCGGTCGAAACTGGTCTCAAGATGACCAACGCCATCCACCTTGCGATCGCGCTGGTCGCGGTGCTCGCCATCGTGCTGCTCGCCAAGCACACTCGACGCCTCGTGTCGGTCTTGATCGTGGTGCTGGTCGCGGACCTGGTGGTGTTCTTGCTCTTCACCTCGAATGGTCTCATCGGAGGCCAGGGTCCGCGCGAAGCGTCGCGCTCCTACGCCGAGCACTTGATCAGCAGCCACGGTCGCTTTGCCCTGGTCGACGACAAGGGCGCGCACACCGAGGTCTTTCGCGAGTTGGGCCAGCCGAACATGAACGTCTTTACGGGTATGGCCAGCGTCCAGGGATACGGCGCTCTGGTCTCGAGTCTCTACGACAACGCGACGGGCACTCACCCCCAGGCGTGGCTCAACGCCTGTCACCTGCAAGAGGGTGTCTTTACCCCGCTACGACTCGGCGTGGTGGTGATCGCCTCGGGCGAACTCATGGCGCCCACGAGCCAAGAGTCCACCGTGCCCACCCGCTGTGAGAGTGTGAGCCCCGCGACTCGCGTGCCGCGCTACTTCGGCCAAGTCCTCTCGGTGGGTCGCATCTCGCTGGCCGGTGTGCAGGGACGCGCGATCTCCTCGAGTCCGATCACCATCAAGTTGCTCAGCGCTGCGGGCCGAACGCTCAAGGAGCCCTCTTGGACGCTGCCCGGCGACGCGAGCACGCTTACGGTTCAATCGAGCGACGCGGCCCGTGCGGCCGGATTCGTCGTCACGTCGCCGAGCGGCGTCAGTCTCGGCGATGCGGTGGTGACGCCTGCGGGCTCGTCGACGAGCTACCGACTCGACTCGCACTTCCAACTGGCGATTGCGACCTCCCAGTGGCGCCTCACCTCGACCCAAGACACGTTCTCGGTGTTCAAGGCCGCCACGGTGCTGCCTCGTTTTTGGCTGCTCACGCCCTCGGCGGGAACGCTCAGCCACGTGCGCACCGCCATCTGGGGTGACGCCTGGGTGAACGTGACCCTGGCTAAGGCGAGCGCGCTGGATCGTAGCGAGGCGTATCTGCCCGGCTGGCAGGCGACCGCGGTCAACCAGACGACGGGCAAGGTCGTGCAGCTCAGCGTCGAGCGAAGCGGTCTCATTCAAAAGGTTCACGTACCCAAGGGCACGTGGGTCATCCACTTTCACTATCGCGCGCCCTACATCGAAGTCAGCGTGGCCGCCAGTACGGTCGCGGTCCTCGCGTGGTTCGGCGTCGTGGGCTGGCTCGTCGTCTCGGCGCGGCGCAGGCGCACCGGTAAAGTTCAGGCGTGAAGATTCTGGCGATCGTGGGCGGTGCGGGCCGCATGGGCCAGGCCCTCGGGGAAGGCTTGCCCGCGACCGGTCGGTTCTCACTCGCCGCGCTCGTCGACGAGCACCAGCCCCGTGAGCTCTTCGGATCTCGCTGGGTGACCTCACTCGAGGACCTGGGCGGCGATGGCATCGACGCGGTGGTCGATTTCTCCTCGCCCGAGGGGGTCTCGCACTCCGCTCAGTGGTGCGCGAGAAACGCGGTGGCACTCGTGGTGGGCGCCACGGGCCTGGGCGAGGAACAGCGCCAGTGCCTCGAGGACGCCGCGACGCGCGTGGGGGTCGTGGTGGCGTCGAACTTCTCGGTGGGCGCGGTGCTGGCCGAGCGTTTCGCCGCTCAGGCGGCCCCGTACTTCGATCGCGTCGAGATCATCGAGCTTCACCACGACAAAAAAGTCGATGCGCCCTCGGGCACGTCGATCACCACCGCGCGCACGATCGCCGCGGCTCGGCGCTCGGCGGGCGCCGAGGCGTTGGTCGATCCGACGTCGCGTCATACGATCGACGGCGCGCGCGGCGCGCGCGGCGACGATGGTGTGGTGATTCACTCGGTGCGCTTACCCGGACTGGTGGCCCATCAAGAGGTGCTCTTCGGCTCGCCCGGCGAGGGCCTGACCATTCGCCACGACTCCTTCGATCGCCAGAGCTTCGTCCACGGCGTCGCACTCGCGCTCGACGCCGTGTCCACCACGCCCGGACTGATCGAGGGGATCTCGGCGTTGCTGGTCTAGGGCAACGTTCTTCCCAAGGCGACTGGTAACTTCGTACTATGAGTGAGCCTCGTTTTGGACGCGTTCTCACTGCGATGGTGACGCCCTTTTACCCGGATGGTTCGCTCAATCTCGACGTCGCCGCGCAGCTGGCCAAGTATCTCGTCAGCCACGGCAGCGAGGGCCTGGTGGTCGCGGGCTCAACCGGTGAGGGTTCTTCACTGAGCGACGACGAAAAACTCGACCTCTTTGCCTGTGTGGCCGAGGCCGTGAGCGTGCCCGTGCTCGCGGGCAGCACCTTTGCCAACACCCAGCAGTCGGTCGCTCTCACCACTCAGGTCAAGGCGACTGGGGTGGCCGGGGTGCTCGCAACCACGCCGGCCTACGCGCGACCGAACCAGGCGGGCATCGCTGGTCACCTGGGCGCGATCGCCGAGAGCACGCCCCTGGAGGTCATGCTCTACGACATCCCCGGGCGTACCGGTCGAAAGATCGAGTCGGCCACCACGATCGAACTGGTTCGTTCGCACAAGAACATCGTCGCGTTAAAGGACGCCTCGGGCGACACCGCCCAAGCGGCCCACACCAAGTCGGTCCTGGGAGACGAGCTCGACCTCTACAGCGGCGACGACTCGATGCTGCTGGCCTTTCTGGGCGTGGGCGCGGTGGGCGTGGTCTCGGTGGCGGCCCACTGGGCGGGGCCCGAGGTCGCGGGCATCGTGCACGCCGCGGTGCGCGGCGCCTGGCACGACGCGTGGCGCTACAACGAGCGCGCGCGCGAGAGCTTTCTCTTCGAGACCTCCGACGCGTATCCCAATCCGATGCCCTCCAAGGCAGCGATGCGCGCTCTGGGGATCGCCGTGGGGGAGTGCCGGCTCCCTCACGGACCCAGCGACGCGGACCTGGACGCCCGGGCGTCGTCGGTCGTTGCGGCGCTAACGAGCGCCCGTGGCTGACTCAGTTCGCGTTACGTTCCTGGGTGGCTTGGGCGAAATCGGTCGAAACTGCGCGGCGATCGAACAAGACGGGCGCATCGTGGTGGTCGACGTGGGGCTCATGTTTCCCGAGCCCACGATGTACGGCGTCGATATCATTCTGCCGGACTTTCGCTGGCTGATCGAACGCCGGGACCGCGTCGATGCGATCGTGCTCACCCACGGCCACGAAGACCACACCGGTTCCCTGCGCTACCTGGTCAAGGACGTCAACGTTCCGATCTACGGTTCGGCGTTGACGCTGGGTTTCGCCCGACACCGTCTCACCGAGGCCAAGGTCGCCCAGGATCTCACCTTCATCGAGGTCAGCGACGCGGAGCGTCGACGCATCGGTCCCTTTGAGGTGGAGTTCATTCCCGTGACCCACTCGGTGCCCAGCGCCTACGCGCTGGCTTTCCACACCAAGGTGGGAGCGATCGTGCACTCGGGGGACTTCAAACTGGACCTCACGCCCGTCGACGGGCGCCGCACCGACCTCAATCGCTTGGCCGCCCTCGGCGACCAAGGAGTGACACTGCTCTTGGCGGACTCGACCAACGCCGAAGAGCCCGGCTTCACGCCCTCGGAGAGCAGCGTGGGGGTGGCCCTGCGTCGCCTCTTCTTAGAGAGGCCGACGCGGCGCATGGTGGTGGCGTGCTTCGCGAGCCACATCCACCGCATTCAACAGATCGCCGACATCGCCCAGAGCACCGGTCGCAAGATCGCCTTCATGGGTCGCTCGATGGAGGCCAACGTCAAACTGGCGCGCAAGTTACACATGCTGCGCGTCGATCCCGCCGACATCATCGACGTGGAGAACGTCAGCAGTTTTCCTCCCGGAGAGGTCTGCGTGGTGTGCACCGGCAGCCAGGGCGAGCCCCTCGCGGTGCTCTCCAAGCTGTCCCGCGGCGACGCGCGCAACTTCAAGGTTGGCGCCGACGACACCATCATCCTGAGCTCGCACCCGATACCGGGTAACGAGTGGTCGGTCGGTCGGGTCATCGATGACCTCAATCGCGAAGGCACCGAGGTGATTGACTCGAGCCGCGAGCCGGTTCACGCCTCGGGTCACGCACGCCAGGGCGAACTACGGACGTTTCAACAGATCCTGCGGCCCCAGAACTTCATTCCGGTGCACGGCGAGTACCGCCACATGGTCCACCACGCCGAGCTGGCCCGCTCGATGGGGCTGAACGCGCGCCACGTGCTCATCTGTGAAGACGGCGACCAGGTTGAAGTCACGGCCAAGGGGGTCCGACGCACCGGCCAAGTGCCCGCGGGGTTTCACTACATCGACGGCAGTGCGGGCGACTTCGACGAGCGCCCCCTGGAGGAGCGGCGCATGCTCGCCGAGTACGGCGTGCTGCTCATCTCGGCGGGAGTCGACCGAGACCTCGCCAAGATCGCCCAGCCCGTCTCGGTGTCGGCGCGTGGCTGGTTCGAGGGCGCGGGCGACGCCGAGTTGATCCTGCACGTCACGAGCTCGGTGCGTGCGGCCATCGAAGAGGCGATCGCCGAGGGGGACTTCGACGCCGAGTCGCTCTCCAAGGTGGCCCAGCGCAGTGCGGGTCGCCTCTTGGGCCAGCGCTACCGCCGACAGCCGGTCATCTTGCCCGCGGTGATCGTCCTCTAGGTCACTACGACTTGTCGGGCTCGCCGTGTTCGGCGTTGCTCAGTCCGTAGCGCCAGTAGGGCTTGTGGCTGATCTGCTCGGGCGCGAGTCCACGATCGAGCACCGCGCTCAGCATCGCGCGCATCACGTGGAACTCGCCGAAGAGGTACGCGTGACCACGCTCGCTCGGCAGCTCGAAGGCGGCGAGACCCCCGAAGAGTCCGGAAGGATCGTTGAGCGCTCGGCCGCGACGTTCCACGAAGATCCCCGTCACACCGAGTCCCTCGTCAAAGGTCGCGGGCAGGGCGTCGTCGGGTGCGTCGATCTCGATGATAAAGATGGCGCGTCCGGGCACCTCGATGCTCTCGGCCATGCGGTACGCCGCGGACAGCGCGCTCACGTCGCCGACGAACAGATGCCAGTCGGCCGTGGGATCGAGGGGAATCTTGCCCCGAGGTCCGATGACGTCGATCTCGTCGCCGGGCTGTGCGTCCTGGACCCACTGGCTCCCGGGGCCGACGTGATCGGTGGTGATCCACAAGGTGAGCTCGTCTCGTGCGGGGTCAAGCGAGCGCACACTGTAGCGACGACTCACGAGGCGACCATTGGCGTCGGCGAGGCGAATCATCACGTCGTTACCCGGCACGCCCGCGAGCGTTGTGGCCGGTCCCGCGAGCGTGATTGCACTCACTGAGGTACTGAGTCGTTTGGTTCCCACGACCCGACACCGCGCCGCGCTGGATCCGGTGCGCTCGGCGAGACGCAGGGTGGTGGGGTCGAGTTCGGTGGTCACGAGCACCGAGCCTAGGGCTCGCTCCTCGGGCGGGGTGCCGTCTCGCTCGAGCAACGAGACCGTAGCGAGGTCAATGGAGCGCTCGATCGCGTCGAGTTGGGCGAGGGTCGAAGGATCGTAGCGTCCCAGGAGCCGGGGCTCAGATCGCGCGTTGGCGATGGAGACTCGCGCCCGGGCGACCGCGCGCAGCGCGCCGCGGCGCAGCTGGTTGCGCCGGATGGGGTCGTCGCTAGGCGAGTCGGCGTAGCGCGCACTCGCCGCGCGCGCGTCAGCGAGCAACCGCTCGGGTCGCATCGAGGGGGCCGTCGTCCACAACAGCACGTCGACGAGAAGCACGATGACGGCCCCCAATGCGGTGTCGAGGATGCGCACGCCAAAGAGGTCTCCTCTCTCACCGATCAGCCCCAAGAACACGAAGACGATCGGGGTGAAGGTCATGACCGCTAGTGCGTGCGAGCGACGCTGCGCCCAGGGCTGAATGGAGGCCATGACACACGACAGGACGATGAGTTCAACCTCGGTGTTGCCCGAGAGCGCGACGAGAGCGGCGATCCCCACGCCCACGGCGGTCCCGACGGTGCGCGCGAGGGCGCGCTTAATGACCGGTCCCACGTCGGGGCGCAGGATGAAGGCGACGGCCAGGGGTAGCCAGAAGCCGTGGGGGCCATTGAGGACCCGCGAGATGATCATCGCTGTGGTCACGGCGCACGCGACGATCGCGGCGAAGCGCAGTCGTTCGTGCACCGGCAAGAGGGGTGAGCGAGAAAAACGCGTGACCTGAGGGGGAAGAGCCGTTAGGTCAACGCGCAGTGCGTACGCCGCGACGACGGGGAGGTCCGAGGAGGAGAGGAAACTCTCGCGCAGTGCCGGCAGCAGAGTGACGGCGGCGCGCGCGCCATCATCGAGCAGGGTGCGTGCCACCTCGCGCAGGGCCGGAGCGACGCTAGGACTCATCACGATGTTCTTTCCTTCGGCGTACGAGATCGCCTCGCCGGATCGCAGCGCGACGATCAGACAGCGGTACAGCGACTCTTCTTCGTCGTTGGGTGAGTGCACATCGATGCTGCCCACGACGTCCTGGGCGTGATCGACCGCTGCGAGCGCGCCCGCGCGCCCGGCGTGGAACGACGCGGTGCCCACGGCGTCGACGTTGGTCGCCAGCGCGTTGAACGCGCTCGCGAGCACCACGCGCTGGTTCTCCAAATGAAAGACCCGATTCATGAGTGCCGAGATGAGATAGACCCACAACGCTCCGCCCACCAGCGCGAGCGTGCACTGCAACTCGACGCCCGAGAACTCAAGACCCACACCCAAGACCGTTCCAATCAGTAGGTACGCCCCAGCCGTGGCGTGATTCGACGCCTCGATGAACCCGGCGATCACCGCCACGACGGCCACGAACAGCACGAGGGACGTCGAGGACGCGACGTGATCAACGTACAGCGATCCCAGGCCCACGCCCGCTCCGCCGGCCGCGGCGACCCACAACAAACGAGGACCCCGGACCCGCCAGGAGTCGAGGCCGTCTTGGCTCACGCCCCACAACGCTCCGATACCGGCCACGATGGCGTAGAGGCGCTGATCGACGATGAGTCCCACGACGAGTGGAGTGCACAGGCAAAAGGCCGCGCGCAGCGACAAGCGCACTTCTGGCGATACCGCCAGACGAGGTTGGGACCGCCTGGTCACGCTGCCCCTTTCGACTGTTCGTCGAGTGGTTCAAGATTCGAACAGGTCGTTAGTAAGTTAGATGGTTGTGGCACCAGCGCGGCACCAAAAAACGCCGGTAAAAAAGACGGCATCTCGCGCTCGCGCGAAGAGCGTGGCCGAAGCCAACCTCTGGCGGCGCCACGAGCGGGACTTCTCGATCGTGGCGCTGTTCGTGGTCGGGCTCTTCGTAGGTCTCGCCGACGTTCACGCCCTGGGTCCGGTCGGTCGCCAGATCTCGCGGGGACTGTCCGACGCCCTGGGGGTCGGTCGTTTTGGCCTGGCCATCATCTTGTTGGTGCTCGGGGTGGTGTTGGTGTCGGGCAAGGTCGAGTTTGATCAGACCCGCGCGGTGTGGGGCGGGATCTTTGCCCTCGTGACGGTCTGTGGATTGGCGGACCTGGCCGGTGGCAAGCCGGGCATTCACGCGACGACCCAGGCGCTGGGCCAGTCGGGGGGCTGGCTCGGGGTCGGAACCGGAGGTGCCCTGGCCAGTTGGATCGGCGTCGCGGGCGCCACCATCGTGCTCATCGCGATCTTCGTGGTGGCGGTCATCGTGGTCACGGGAGTGGGGTTGCGCGGGCTCGTGGTGGGCGCGGGGTCCGGCGTGGTGGCGACGGGTCGGCTGCTCGGTCGCTGGTGGACGGTGCGCGCACGTCCCGAGGCCGAGCCCTCTCGCGACGAGCAGATCATCCCGATCTCGCGGGCGCGACGTCGCACACTGGAGTATGAAGGCGAACCCGACGTCGGATACGACGAGCCCGAGGTCGATGACCGAGCCGACGAGGAGTACGACGAACACGACCTAGAGGACGACGAAGAGTACGAGGACGAAGACGAAGAGGAAGTCGAGGACTTCGAGCACGAGACTCAGGGTGAACGAACGCTCTACGTCAGCCCGCCTAGTGAGTGGGAGCTGCCCGCGCTCACCCTACTCGGACGTACGCGCGACCAACGCCAAGACCGCGGGTTAACCGAGGCGGCGGGCGAAGAACTAGTTGACGCCTTGGCCGCCCACGGGGTCGAGACGACCCTGGTGGGCTACACCGTGGGACCCACGGTGACCCGATTCGAGCTGGAGCTTGGCCCCGGGGTCAAGGTGTCGCGAGTGACGTCGCTGAACAAGGACATCGCCTACGCCATGGCCTCGCCCGACGTGCGCATCTTGGCTCCCATACCCGGGCGATCGGCGATCGGCGTGGAGGTACCAAATCGCCAGCGGTCGCTGGTGGCCCTGGGTGATCTTCTGTCGTCGGACGAAGCAGCGGGCGCCACTCATCCCCTGGATGTTCCCCTCGGACGCGACATCGCCGGACGCACCGTGATCGTGAATCTCGGCGAGATGCCCCACGTCCTGATCTCGGGCGCCACGGGAGCCGGCAAGAGCTCGGCGATGAACTCACTGATCACCAGCCTCGTGATGCGGGCCACGCCTGATCAGTTGCGACTCTTGTTAATCGACCCCAAGCGCGTCGAGATGAGTCACTACAACGACCTGCCCCACCTGCTCTCGCCCGTCGTGGTGGACCCCAAGAAGGCGGCCGGTGCTCTGCACTGGGCCGTCAAGGAGATGGAGCGTCGCTACGACCTGCTCGCCGAGTGCGGGGTACGTGACATCACCAGCTATCAACAGATGCTGGCCCGGGGTGAAATCGAGGTAGCGCCCAGTTCACGAGACTTGGTGGCGGACGCCTTTGAGCGCGCGACCGGACTGCCCGCCGACTCCGCACCCATGGCCCCCGAGGAGCTGCCCTACATCGTGATCTTGGTCGATGAGCTCAACGACCTCATGATGGTGGCGGCCCGCGACGTCGAGGAGTCCGTCGTGCGCATCGCCCAGATGGCGCGCGCGGTGGGCATCCACTTGGTGCTCGCCACCCAACGTCCGAGCGTGGACGTCATTACCGGGGTCATCAAGGCCAATATTCCCAGTCGCATGGCCTTTGCCGTGTCCTCGCTCGCCGACAGCCGGGTCATCTTGGACCAGGCCGGGGCCGAGCGACTCATCGGCAAGGGGGACATGCTGCTCGTCACGGCGTCGAGCAACATCGCGCGGCGACTTCAGTCGCCCTGGGTCTCCGAAGACGAGGTGCGCCGCGTCGTAGAGGCGTGGCGTCGTCAGGGCGGTCGTCGCGAGTCGGTCGTCGCCCTCGAGGTTCCCGCGTCGCGGGGGGGCTCGGGTTCTGGTTCAAGCGACGACGACGACGAGATCCTTCGACAGGCTCGTGAGATCGTGATCCGCACGCAGTCCGGATCGACCTCGATGCTCCAGCGCAAGCTGCGCGTGGGTTTCGCACGCGCCGGGCGCATCATGGATCAACTAGAAATTGAAGGAGTCGTCGCCCCCGGTGACGGCTCGAAGGCCCGCAAAGTCCTCGTCTCGCCCGAAGAGTACGACGAACAGACGTCGCTGTAGTTTTGGCGCGTCACTCGGCTGCACCCCATCCGCGCCGACGCGGTCTCGTTACCCGCTTGGCGGGCGTGCTTCTTGGCGCGATCGTCGCGGTCGGTGGCGTGGTCGCCATGCAGATCCCCCTCCTGCACCGACCAGCTCGCACCTACGTTGCGTTCCCGACGTCGGTCGCCTCAGCGACGTCGGCGTCGCTCGCGTGGCCCAGCGTGGGCTCGGCCGCGCTCGACATTCCGTCTCTGGGCGTGCTCACGAGCTATCACCAAGCGATCGTGCCCATCGCGAGTCTGACCAAGATGATGACCGCCTACGTCGCTCTCGAGCGCCTGCCTCTGGCGATCGGTGAGACCGGACCCTGCCACGTCGTCACGAGTCAGGACGTAGAGTCCTATACCCAACTGATCGGACTCGACGCGTCCAGCGTGCCCGTGGTGGAAGGTGAGCAGCTCTGCGAGAACCAGCTGCTCGAGGGCGTGCTCGTGCACTCGGCCGCCAACTACGCCGTCATGCTCGCCAACATGGCCGACGACTCGACGAGCGACTTCGTCGCGTTGATGAACCAAGAGGCCCAGGCGCTGGGACTCACTCAGACCACCTACGTGGACGTGACGGGTCTCTCGGATGAGGACGTCTCTACCGCCAGCGATCAGGCGCGCCTGGCGGCGGTGTTAATGAGGTCCGCGCTGGTGCGCTCGATCGTGATTCAAACGAGCGTGGTCCTGCCCGTGGGCGGCGTGGAAGACTCCTTCACCCCCGACGTGGGCATCGACAACGTGATCGGCGTGAAGTCGGGTCGTACGTTGGCGGCCGGCGGATGCGACGCGATGGCGGTCACGTTTCGCGAGGGAGGCGCCACGCACGTGCTCTACGCCGTGGTCCTGGGCCAGCAGGGGGGTGACCTGTTGACCCCGGCGGGCGAGGCGGCCCTGGCCCTGGCCAACTCGGCGGTGGCCAGTCGCCAGCACTACACGTTTGTCGCGCATCGTGCCTTTGGCGAGATTGCCTACGACGGGCGGCGCGTGGGCTTTGGTCTCACGGCGTCGCGAGAGTTTTGGTGGTGGCCCGCCCAAGGACACCTGCACGTGCGGGTTCATCTTCGACGCATCACGCGCAACGTGCGACGCAATGAAGTCGTCGGACAGCTCGTGGTGAGCGGACCCGTTCACGCGACCTTGACCTTGCGCGCCTTGGGCTCGCTCAACGCCCCCACGCTTCTCGAGCGCCTACGCTAAACGGATGTTTTCGCGCGCCCCAGCGACCTCGGCGAACCTCGGGCCGGGCTTTGACACGCTGGCCGTCGCGCTCGGTCTCTACGTCGAGGTCACCCTCGAACCGGCCGAGGTGTTCGAGATCTCCAGCGACGGCTGCGGGGCGGGTCTCTTCGATGACGAGAACCACTTAGCGGCCCGCGTGGCGTGCAGCGTCCTGGGTCATACGAACTTCGCCCTGCACGTCAGCTCGACGATCCCGGTGTCGCGCGGGTTGGGTTCGTCGGCCGCGTTGGCGGTCGCCGCCGCGGCGGCGGCGGGAGCCAGCGATCCCTTGGGCGTGGCCGCGCGACTCGACGGTCACGCCGAAAACGCGGCGGCGTCAGTGCTAGGAGGACTGGTCGTGGCTCGAGTTGAGGGAGACAGCGTGGTCGCGCGATCCCTGGCGCTCGATGACGTGTGGCGCTTCGTGGTGGTGGTGCCCGACCAGGAACTCGCCACCAGCGACGCGCGACGCGCGCTGCCCGAACGCGTGCTCTTTAGCGACGCCGTACACAACTTGAGCGCGCTCGGCCTCTTGATCGCGGGTCTGGGCGATCACGACAAGTTCGTCGCCTCCTCGATGCAGGACGTGTTGCACCAGCCCTACCGCGCTGAGTTGTTGCCCTTCGCCGATAAGTTGCTCGGCACGCTTCGAGACGCCGGGGCCGCGGGCTCGTGCTGGTCGGGGGCCGGGTCCTCGATACTCGGGCTGGTGACCAGTGAGTACGCGCCCGCGGTCGCACGGTCGGCCCAGCAGTTTCTGGACTCGCGGTCGATTCCGGGTGAGGTCTTTACTCTCGACGCCGATCGGGCGGGCCTGGTCACGCGTTGAAGGACCCCGGTGCGCGCGTCGACGTACGAACGCTCAGCGGCGCGGGGTTTCTCCTAGCCGGCGTCGTTCTCGTCCAGTGGAGCGCGGCGCTGGTGGTGTCGGTTTTTCACGTCCTCGGCGCCTCGGCAACCAGCGCCTGGCGCTTTCTCATCGGGGCCCTCGTCCTGGTGGTCATCACGCGACCGCGTCTTTCGACCTGGACGCGAACGCAGTGGATCGGCGCCAGCGCACTGGGCGTCTCGACGGCGTTCATGAACCAGTGCTTCTACCAGGCGCTGGCTCGTATTCCGCTCGGGGGAGCGGTGGCCATTGAGTTCCTTGGTCCGTTGTGCGTCGCGGCGCTGGCTCGGCGCACGTGGCGTCACTTCGCCTTCGTCGTGCTCGCCGGACTCGGCGTCCTCGCCCTTACTCACCCGGGAAACGGGCTCACGCTGGTGGGCGTTCTCTTCGCCGCGGGTTCGGGACTGGGCTGGGCGCTCTACGTGATCTGTGCCGCTCGGGTGGGCGGGCTCACGCGTGGCTTTGACGGACTAGCGGTCTCGATGTCGATTGCCGCGATCGTGACGCTGCCGTTCTCTCTGCCGGCGACCGGCCGCCTCCTCGGGCATCCCCACACGTTGGTGCGCCTGGCCATCGTGGCCGTGATGGCGATCGTGCTGAGTTTCGGGGCCGACCTGCAGGGGCTGCGCCGCGTGCACTCTTCCGTCGCCGGGGTCCTGTTGGCCTTCGATCCGGCGGTGGCCTTTCTCATCGGGTGGATGCTCTTGAACCAGACGGTGAGCGTGTGGGACGTCGTGGGACTGGCCTGCGTGGTGGTCGCCGGGGTCGCGGTCACCTATAACTCCCGGGTCGCCGAGCTCGGCGTTGCTCCTTAGCCACCGGCCCCGGGGTTCTAAGGGAGCGCCGTTAGGCTAAATGGGTGGCCGATGCGCGCACCTTTTCGATTCGCACTTTCGGGTGCCAAATGAACGAGCACGACTCGGAGCGGTTGGCCGGGCTGCTGGTCGCCGACGGGCTCGTGCCGGCCCAAAAGGACGTCGAGGCAGACGTCATCGTGCTCAACACCTGCACGATTCGAGAGAACGCCGACCTCAAGCTCTACAGCGCACTCGGACAGCTCAAGGCCCTCAAGGAGTCTCGCCCGGGCGTGCAGATCGCCGTGGGCGGGTGCATGGCCCAAAAGGACCGCCACTCGATCGTGGAACGCGCGGGCTGGGTCGACGTGGTCTTTGGCACGCACAACCTCGCTTCGGCCCCGTCGCTGCTGCGGCGCTCGATGAGCGAGGGTCCGCTCGTGGAGGTCCTCGACGCGCCCGATCCGGTCACCAGTCGCGATATGGCGCCCGCGCTCTACGCGGTGCGCGAGTTGAGCTTTGCCGCCTGGATGACGATCCAGACGGGATGTGACAACACGTGCGCGTACTGCATCGTGCCCAGTGTGCGCGGAGGCGAGATCAGCCGGCCCTTTGAGGACCTGGTGGCCGAGGCGTCGATGCTGGCCGAGAGGGGCGTCACCGAGATCACGGTGCTGGGTCAAAACGTCAACTCGTACGGACGCGACATCACCGGACGCCGTCCGCTGTTCGCCGACCTGCTGCGCGCACTGGGAGAGATCGAGGGTCTCGAGCGCGTGCGCTTTACCAGCCCTCACCCCAAGGATCTGCGGCCCGAGACGATCGCGGCGATGGCCGAGACGCCCGCGGTGTGCAATCAGCTGCACCTGCCGCTGCAGTCCGGTTCGAACCGCGTTCTTCGTGCGATGCGCCGCGGCTATCGCGTGGAGCGGTACCTCGAAAAGCTCGACGCGGCGCGCGCGGCGATTCCTGACCTCGCGGTCACGACCGATCTGATCGTCGGCTTTCCCGGAGAGAGCGACGCGGAGTTCGACGAGACCCTCGAGGTGGTCGCGCACTGTGAGTTTGACCTCGCCTACACCTTTATCTTCTCGCCGCGCGAGGGAACGCGAGGAGCACAGATGACCGACTCGTTCGTCGCGAGCGAGGTCATCAAGGAACGCTTCGAGCGCTTAAAGGACGTCACCGACCGCTCGGCGTTGCGACGCCACCAGGCGCGCGTGGGCCGGCGCGAAGAAGTGCTGGTCGAAGGACCCTCGAGGCGTAACGACCAGATGCTCTCGGGACGCACTCGCCAGGGCAAACTCATCCACTTTCCCGTCACGCCGGCGCCCCTGCGCGCGGGGTCGCTCGCGAGCGTGGACGTGACCTACGGTGCGCCGTACTACCTCATGGGCGAGGTGCACGAGGTGCTCAGGGCACCGCGCCACAAGATTCGCGTGCCGCTGTTGTCTTCGTGAGAGTCCTCACAGGACCCGCGGTCGCCCTCGTGGGGGCCACCGCGTCGGGTAAGTCAGCGCTCGCTCACGAGGTCGCCCTCGCCCAGGGCGACGTCGACATCCTGAGCGTGGATGCCATGTGCGTGTATCGCGGCATGGACCTGGCGACGGCGAAACCCACCCGGCGCGAACGCGACGAGGTGCCCTATCACCTCTTGGACCTCGTTGAACCCAGCGAGGAGTTCACGGTCGCCCAGTTTCAGCGCGACGCGCGAGAGGCGACGAGTCACGTCTGGAGCGTGGGGCGCCGCGCGCTCTTCGTGGGTGGGACCGGACTCTACGGACGAGCCGTGCTCGACGACCTGGACATTCCCGGCCGGTACCCCGAGGTGCGTCGCGAGTTAGAAGAGCGCGCCGCGAACGATCTGGGCTCGCTCTACGCGCAACTCGAAGGACTTGATCCCCTCTCGGCCAGTCGCATGGAGCCTTCCAACGAACGCCGGGTGGTCCGGGCCCTCGAAGTCACCCTGGGCTCGGGTCGGCGCTTCTCGTCCTACGGACAGGGCCTGATGACCTATGGTCCGGCGCGCGTGGTCCAGATCGGACTCGAGGTCCCACTCGAGGTGCTCGACCAGCGCATCGACGAGCGACTGCGACGTTGGGTGGACGAAGGACTCGTGGAGGAAGTCCACGCCCTGCTCCAGCGGCCCGGGGGAATGGGGCGCACCGCGCGACAGGCCGTGGGCTATCGTCAGATCCTCTCGCACATCGAAGACGGCCAGCCGCTGGAGTGGTGCGTGAGTGAGGCCATCGTCCAGAGTCGTCGCCTGGCTCGACGTCAGCGCTCCTGGTTCCACCGTGATCCACGTATCGAGTGGTTCGAGGATCCCGCGAGCGCCGCCGCGCGCCTGGTCGCGGTGCTGAATGAGTCGGAGAGGTTCGTGCGAGACTGACATGGTGACAATGCGATCACTCCAAAAGTGGCACGGCGCGGGCAATGACTTTCTCATTGACGTCCAGCGAGCCGGCCAGGCGCGTCCCTGGACGAATCAACTGGTGCGCGACGTCTGTGCTCGGGCGACCGGCGTGGGCGCCGACGGGCTCTTGGTAGCCGGGCTCGCTGAGGGCGTGACGATGACCCTCTTTAACGCCGACGGGTCGCGCGCCGAGATGTCGGGTAACGGGGCGCGCTGCCTGGCGGCCGCGGTTCGCCGCGCCACGCACTCGGGAGCGGACGAACTGGTCGTCACCACCGACGTGGGCGACAAGACAGTGCGTCTCACTATGGTCAACGACGTCGCGGGGGCGGGCAGCGTCGACATGGGCGAAGTGACCTTCGGCGAGGACCTCGAGGGTGCGTGGGGCGTGGCCTACGTGGGTAACCCTCACGTGGCCGTCTTGGACGAGGAACACTGGAGTGACGCCACCCGCGAAGAGCTCGGGGCCAAGTACGCCGCCCAAATGGGCGGGGCGAATGTGGAGTTCGTGCGGGTCCT
>DATJUR010000170.1:0-3038 GCA_035502215.1 Acidimicrobiales bacterium
CGGAGTCGATCCGACTCCGTCGCTCCCTGGACACGTTGCCGCTCGGACTTGTGCTCTGCGACGAAACCGGCGGCGTCATCTTTCGTAACGTCCAGGCCGAGCAGCTGATGGCCAGTCGGTACGGCGACGCCATCGCGGCCCAAGCGGTCACTGAC
The DNA here is from genome assembly GCA_035502215.1 of Acidimicrobiales bacterium. Lineage (GTDB taxonomy): Bacteria > Actinomycetota > Acidimicrobiia > Acidimicrobiales > RAAP-2 > RAAP-2. The sequence goes on from DATJUR010000170.1 coordinate 156, forward strand.
GTTTTGGCCGAAGGTTGGTCCAGCGGGGTAGCCGAGCGAACCATCGACATCTATGGGCCGCCTCGGCGCACGCTGACCATCCGAGCGACCGTGATCGACGACGGACGCCGCTCCCTCGGCGTGCTCGCGGTGATCGAAGACGTCTCGGAGCGCCGGCGCCTCGAAGACGTGCGACGCGACTTCATCGCCAACGTGAGCCACGAGCTCAAGACCCCGATGGGCGCGCTCGGCCTGCTGGCCGAGACTCTCCAGTTCGAGACTGATCCGGCCGTGGCTCAGCGCCTGGCCGAACGCATCAACAATGAAGCGTTTCGCGTCAATCGCATCATCGAGGACCTACTTGATCTCTCTCGCATCGAAGGCGAAGGTTCGCCCAGCCGCGAACCTGTCTCAGTGTCGCTCATTGTCGCCGAGGCGGTCGAGCGTATTCGCACGGCCGCCGAACAGCACGGAGTCAAGATCATCTTCGACGAGCCCGAGACGAATCACGTGGTCTTTGGCGATCGCCGACAGTTGATCTCCGCCCTGCACGCTCTGCTCGAGAACGCCGTGGTCTACTCCCCCAGTGACGGAACCGTCGAGATCGCGGTGCGGCGCGTCGAGGCGAACGACGAGGGACCCGAGACCCAGGCCGCGGGAGTGCAGATTGAGATCCGCGACTACGGCGTGGGAATCCCCGCGAAGGATCTCGAACGAATATTCGAACGCTTCTACCGCGTCGATCCGGGTCGCGCCCGCGAGACCGGCGGGACGGGACTCGGGCTCAGTATTGTGCGCCACGTGGCCCAGAACCACGGTGGCGCCGTTCTCGTCGACTCTCGAGAGGGTGAGGGATCGACCTTCACGCTGGAGCTCCCACTCACCCCGCAATGACCAAGTCAGCCCGCGACGAGCGCGTCAAGATCCTCATCGTCGAGGACGAAGCCTCCTTCATCGATGCGCTCACCGTCGGTCTGGAACGAGAGGGCTTCGAGGTCGCAATCGCCCGCGATGGGCAACAGGGTCTGACCCTATTCCAGAACGGGCACTTCGACATCGTGCTGTTGGACCTGATGCTGCCGAGGCTCTCGGGTCTCGACGTGTGTCGATCAATCCGCGCGACGAGCAACGTGCCCATCATCATCGTGAGCGCGAAGGGCGAGGAAGTTGACATGGTCCTCATGCTCGAGATCGGGGCGGACGACTACGTCACCAAGCCCTATCGGCTGCGCGAACTCGTGGCGCGTATCCGAGCGGTGCTGCGTCGACGCCGTGACACGGAGAACCCCGATTCCGACGAGATCATCTCACTCGGCAACGTGCGTCTCGACATCGACGCGCGACGGTGCTACGTGGACGACCGCGAGATCAAGCTTCGGAAGAAGGAGTTTGCTCTCTTACGCCTGTTGCTCGAGAATCCGGGTCGGGTCCTTACGCGCGAGGTCCTCATCGATCGAGTGTGGGGCAGCGACTACGTCGGTGATACCAAGACCCTCGACGTGCACATCAAGCGACTACGCACCCTGATCGAAGCCGAACCCAAGACCCCCATCCACATCTCCACCGTGCGGGGAGTGGGCTATCGCTACGAGGTGACCAAACCCTCATAGCAATAGCGCTCGCACCTCGCTAGCCCAGCACCGCCTCGCCGTCGAAGTACGGATCGAGGGCGGTTGGTAGTCGCACAGTTCCGTCCGCCTGGCGATACGTTTCGACGAGTGCGGCCCAGACGCGCGACCAGCCCAGCATCGAGCCGTTGAGGGTATGCACGAGCGCAAGGGAACCGTCGCTCTTGCGATATCGCACGTTGGCGCGTCGAGCCTGGAAGTCCCGAAACCAACTCACCGACGAGACTTCAAGCCACTTATCGACGCCCGGGCTGTACACCTCCAGATCAACGGTGTACGCCGACGCCGTGCCCAGGTCCCCGGTGCACAGGTCCAGCGCTCGATAGGTCAGGCCCAACTCGCGCAGCAGTCCTTCGGCGCGCCCCAGGATGTCGGCGTGAACCTCGTCGGCCTGCTCGGGGGTGCAGTAGGCGAAGAGCTCCACCTTTTCGAACTCGTGGAGACGCAACAGACCTCGCGTATCTTTGCCCGCCGCGCCCGCTTCGCGGCGAAAGCAGTTGGTCTGGGCGGTGAGCTTCATCGGTAGGTCGGCTTCGCTCAGTATCTCGCCGCGTCGCAACGACGTGAGCGGGACCTCGCCGGTGGGAATGGCCCACAGGCCGTCACGCTCGATCGCGTACATGTCGTCGGCGGACTTGGGCAAGTGGCCGGTCGACATCATCGTTTCGGTCAACGCCAGCGTCGGCGGGCGGATCTCCTCGTAGCCACTCACGTGACGATCCAGTGAGAGCATTGAGAGAGCGCGCAAAAGGCGCGCACCCGCGCCCCGATAGAGCGCGAACATGGAACCAGCCAACTTTGCGCCCGACTCCATGTCGAGCAGTCCTAACGCCGCGCCCGTCTCCCAGTGCGCCACCCGTTGGTGCTCGGCGAACTGCGGAAACGGCGCGCCGTCGTCTATCCCGGGCCACCAGCGCCGCACTTCGACGTTGTCGCTCTCGTCCGTGCCGTCGGGCACACGCTCATCAGGCAGGTTAGGCAGCATGAGCAGCTGGTCGCGCAGCCTGAGCGCGACGGCGTCAGTCGCCTCACGGGCTAGCTGTTCTTGGTCACCGAGGGCGCGACTGGCCGCTCTCAGGTCGTCGCCAGCGCCGTGGTCCTTGTTGCGCCGGGCCTCGGCGACCTGACGCGACAACACTTTCACCTCGGCGCGAAGTCGTTCGGACTCCTGGAGCAGCCGCCGGTGTTCGTTATCGAGGTCAATGACCTCATCCAGCGTGATCGCCGAGACGCCGCGGCGGGCCAAGGCGGCTTTCACTACGTCTGGTTCACGCCG
>DATJUR010000171.1:0-2873 GCA_035502215.1 Acidimicrobiales bacterium
TTTGTCTCCTTACGATTAGCCAAACGGCCGTTGCACGCGGTGTGTGGGAGGGGATGGGCCATGCAAGAAGAGCAACCGACCTACGAGCGCCTCGGCGGTAAACGCCTCGGTCTGCCGGACGTCATCGCCCAATCGGTCGGATTCATGGGGCCAGTATTCTCGGCCGCCTTCGTGATCCCCCTGGTCGTGGGCGTGATTAGTGCGAGCGGGAAGGGCGGAGGAACCGCGACCCCACTCTCGGTGCTGATCGCTGGCGTGGGCGTGTTCGCACTCGGGTGGCTGATCGCGCGCTACGCGCGGAAAATACACTCTGCCGGTTCGCTCTACGACTACGTGTCGCGGGGTCTGGGTGAGCGCATGGGTGTCGCCGCGGGCTGGCTGTACTACATGGGGGTGATCATGCTCACCATGGCGCTGTACCTACTGGCGGGCGGGTACATCCAAAGCACGCTGGCCTCCGAGTTCAGTGTGAATCCCATGCCGCCCTGGGCGTGGACCCTCATCCTGATGGCCCTGCTGTTCGCGGTGCTGTACTTCGGAGTGCGCATCTCGACGCGCGCCCAGTTGATGCTCGCCGGTGTGTCGCTGCTCGTCGTGTTGGGATTCTTCATCATGGTGATCGTGAAGCTCGGCCACGCCAACAGCGTCCTACCGTTTAAGCCCTCGTCCTCCGCGGACGGCTACTCGGGCATCTTCTTTGGCGTTCTCTACGGCGTGTTGATGTTCACTGGATTTGAGACCGCCGCAATCTGGGAGAAGAGACGGCCAAGCCCGAGCGTCACGTGCCCATCGCCATTTTGGCCACGGCGGGCATCGCCACGGCGTGGTATCTGCTCGCCGCCTACGTCGAGGTCGCGGGTTTCCACTACAGCCTGAAGGCCATCACGGCCGCCTCCGGTGCCCCGCTGTTCGCCCTCGGTGCCCCCTCGACGGCCGGTGGGTACGGGGGGACCTGGATCGACCGACTGTTGGAGTTGGTCGTTTTGTTTGACATGATGGCGGTCGGGGTCGGTTGCGCGGTCTCGGCGTCGCGAGGGGTCTTCGCCATGGCCCGTGACCGCAGGATTCCCGCGCCGCTGGCCAAGGTGTCCAAGCGATACGACACGCCCGTCGGTGCCATTTTCTTCGTGGTGGGGGCAGTGGGCGTGGCGGTCATCCTCGATCAGTTCGCGCCGAGCCTGTTCGCCCTTCCCCAGACTCCGCACTACTTTGCGCTCTTTGCCTGGGGTTCGACCTTCGGCGGGTTTGCGCTGGTCGTCGTGTACTTGCTCATGGCGGTGGGGTCCATTCGTAGTTTTGCCCGGGCCCAGGGCAGGTTCTTGATCTTCTTCGCGGCTCTGGTCGGCATCGCCATCACCGGTGGGGCGATCTATGGCTCCTTCTACAAGGTGACGAGCCCGACCATCGTCGCCCCCTGGTGCGCGCTCATCTGGCTGGCCGTCGGTCTGATCGTCGCCTTCGCGTCCAAGGGTCGAACCCCAGCGAGCATGCACCTGCCTGATCTTGTCGCCAACCCGGATCTGGCCCGTACCGAGCCGCTCACGGTCGGCGATACGAGTGGCCACATGCACGCTGCGCCCAGCGAGTAGGAACGTGCCAACTCCAGCGTCTTCTCGAGTGGTACTGGTCACCGGCGGTGGCTCGGGCATTGGCGCAGCCGTGGCGGCTCGCCTCAGCGCGGCGGGATGGGTCGTGATTATCTGTGGTCGGCGCAAAGACTCACTCGACGTCGTCGCCAAGCGCACGGGTGCGGAGCCCATCGTCTGCGATATCTCGGACGCCGCTCAAGTGGACGCACTGGTGAATGAGATCGTTTCTCGCTTCGGACGCCTCGATGGGCTCGTGCTCAACGCTGGCGTGATCGCGAGCGGCAAAGTGGGGGACCTCTCGCTCGATGACTGGCACAACATGGTCTCCATCAATTTGACGGGTTCGTTCTACGTCGCTCGATCCTGTCTGCCCCATCTCCTCTCATCCCAAGGCGCCGTCGTCTCAGTTGCCTCCGAAGCGGCGCTGCGCGCCTCGAGCGAGATGAGCTGCTACTCCGCCACGAAGGCAGCACTGCTCATGTTGACCCAGAGCCTCGCGGTTGATTACGGTGCCCAAGGACTGCGCGCCAATGTGGTGTGTCCCGGCTGGACCATCACCGAGATGGCCGACGAGGAGATGGCCAGTTTTGGCGAGTCACGCGGCCTCTCGGTGGACGACGCCTATGGACTTATCACGTCACTCGTCCCGCTCCAGCGACCAGCGCGCGCCGACGAGGTAGCTGCGGTCATCGCGTTTCTTCTCTCCGAGGACTCCTCGTACGTCAACGGCGTAGTCATTCCGGTCGACGGTGGTGGAATCGCCGTCGATCCGGCGACGGTCCTCTACGATCCTCGGGTCAGCGTCGACTGAGTCGGGCCGCCCCGTCCCCTTCCTCGCTCGTTGGGCTCAGGTCGCCGGTCACTCTTCCTTAGAAAGACGTTGGTGAGCCCGAGCGTACATACCCGAGCTCATGATTGACGTGCTCAGTGGCGCTGTCAATCCGGGTCGGGTCTTCGATTTCGAAACAGACCTCGATGGAATCGCCGGGGCCTACAGGGAAATGAACGAGCGCAGGGCTATCAAGTCCGCTATCCGAATCGGATCGATCTGATGGTCGAGTGGTCTTCGCCCGATCTGAATCGAATTGGTTATTCGGAGGAGTTGGAACTAATCGTGCGCGTAATCCAGTGGTTGGGCTGTCTCCTCGTTGAGACGCTGGTTCGATACCGAAATTGAGGGTACTGGTCGGCGAGCCGACTCGATCCCTTGCAATCGCGAGCGCCTGGTCAGATCAACGTTTCCCAGGAGGCGTGATGAAAGTTAGCGAGACTCGGCTGCCGCGT
>DATJUR010000172.1:0-20922 GCA_035502215.1 Acidimicrobiales bacterium
GGACTCCGCAGATCCCGTGAGTGATCGTCCTTCGAGGAATCGAGGGGATCGCTCATTGGTGTCGATTACTTCTCGCGCCGTAACAGCGCCGCGAGCACGCCCATTCCGGCCACCATCGTCATCATCCCGGGCGCCGCGATGGGCGGTCCGGTGGGGACGTTGTAGCCGGGGATCGACCAGCCGCCAGGTTTGCGACTCACGCCCCGTACGTGAAAGAACTCGCCCGCGAGACCAGTGAGCCCGTAGACGAGCGCAGCCACGGGCAGCGCTGTCTTGGCCCACTTCCTGGAGAACACCCCGGCCACCCCGGCAACGACCAGGGGGGGCGTGACCACGATTGGACTCCACATGACCTTGTTGCCAAAGCTGGCGCGATAGTGCTCGATGTAGATCTCGCTGGTCGTAATGATGGCCGCAACCGCCGTCAGGCCCGACAACGAACGCTCAAATCGGCCATGCGCGACATTCGAAAAGATGGCGTCGAGTAGGTCCTCCGGCGCGACGTGCGACGACTTGGCTCGCAGAGAAATCATCAGCGCCGACTCGGCAGCACTTCGCGGAGCTTTTCGACGACCGCTTCCTTTGCGCCGGCCATACCGGATCCCGGGTCCGCAATTGTTGACTTGATGAGCGCCTTCATCTGCTCGTAGGTGGCGTGGGGGGGCAGCGGTGGTTCGTTGGGTGTCGTGAGGGCGTCGATGATGACCGGTCGATCCGAAGCGAAGGCGCTGTCCATCGCTGCTTCAATCTGATCAGAGGTCTCCACGCGGATTCCGGTCAGACCAATCAGTCCGGCCCACTCCGCGTAGTTGAGCGCGGGCACCGATTGAGACGCCCCAAAGCGAGGGGACCCTTCCATGGCCCGCTGTTCCCAGGTCACTTGATTGAGGTCTTCGTTATTCAACACCAGTACCAGGAGGCGAGGATCTGACCAGGTGGAGTAGTACTTGGCCGCGGTGAGCATCTCGGCCATCCCGCCCATCTGCATTGCTCCGTCGCCCACCATCGCCACGGCCACGCGGTCGGGGAACGCGAACTTCGAGGCGATGGCGTAGGGCACCCCCGGACCCATGGTGGCGAGGTTGCCCGACAACGATGCCTTCATGCCGGAGCGAATTCGAATGTGTCGCGCGTACCAGTCGGCTGAGGTACCCGAGTCGGCACTCAGCACCGCGTTGTCAGGCAGGTGGCGCGAGAGCGAGGCGAAGAGCCCTTGGGGTTTGATGCGCCCATCGAGGTCGCCGGGCTGGGCCAAGTCGTCCATATCGTTCCACCACTTTTCGACGCCTCGGGCAATCGCCTCTTGCCAACTGCGGTCACTCTTACGGTCCAGCAGTGGCAAGAGCTCAACCAGCGTCGACTTCGCGTCGCCGACGAGAGCCAGGTCCATCGGGTAACGAATCGAGAGCATGCGCGGCGAAAGATCTATCTGAATCCCCCTCGCCTGACCGCTGCTGGGCAAGAACTCCGAGTACGGGAAGCTCGATCCCACCATGAGCAGCGTGTCCGCTTTTTGCATCATGTCCCAAGAGGGTTTCGTGCCGAGAAGTCCGATCGAACCGGTGCAGTACCCGACATCATCGGGCACGACGGCTTTGCCCAAGAGCGCCTTCGCGACGCCGGCGCCGAGGGTGTCGGCGACAGCCATAACTTCCTCGCTCGCGTGCAACGCACCGGCGCCGACCAGCATCGCCACTCGCTGGCCCTCATTCAGGATCTCGGCCGCACGCTGCAGGTCGCGCGCCGCAGGAATGATCCGAGGTGGCCACCACCCCGTTCCCGAATGAATGGTGTGCGTCTTCTTCGCAGGCTCCTCAACGCCCTCCATGTCCTGGACGTCCGCCGGGAGGATGACGCACGTCACGGTCCTCTCGGCCTGAGCGATGCGCAGGGCGCGATCGATGACGTGGTGCACCGCAGATGGAACGTTGACTTGCTGACAGTAACTCGAAGCAACGTCGGAGTAGAGCTGCAGCAGATCGACTTCTTGTTGGAAGTCGCCCCCCATCGCACCCACGAATGTTTGTCCCACAATCGCCACGACAGGTTGGTGATCGAGCTTGGCGTCGTAGAGACCGTTGAGCAGGTGAATAGCTCCTGGACCCGAGGTGGCCATGCAGACCCCTACCTCGCCGGTGAACTTGGCGTGGGCGCAGGCCATGAATGACGCCATCTCTTCGTGACGCGTTTGGATGAACTGGGGCATGTTCTCGCGACGTTGGATGGCGCCAAGGAAGCCGTTGATGCCGTCGCCGGGATAGCCATAGATCTTGGTGACGCCCCACTCGATGAGGCGTTCGCACAGTACGTCACCCGCCGTCTTCTTTGACATGATCACTCTCCTAGTTGCGATGGCTCGAACGACTTGCGTCGCGGCAACGACGCCTGAAGTCGCGTCAAACTCAGTTTCTGCGGGTCCCTTTGACCATGTCAATGCGGTATTCGTATCACCCGCACTTAAAAAACTCGTTGTGCCGGTAGTGAGAGAGAAAGTCCCCACTCACGACCAACGTTGCGAAAGGATCTCATCGATTTTTAAGACGGCGAAACGACGAAGCCACCGGGTTCCTTCAGTGCCTCTACTCGGCAACGTCTACGGGGCGAGAGCGTGAGCAGCGTTGATGAGCGCGAGGTGAGAGAGCGCTTGAGGAGTGTTCCCGAGAAATGCGCGCGTCTCGGGATCAATCTGTTCAGAGAGTATGCCCACGTCGTTCGCCAGGACGACTGCTTCGTCCATCCACTTGATCGCGCGCGCTCGTTGATCGATCGCGGCCAGCGCTTCGATCATCCAGAACGTGCACGCCACAAAGGCCCCCTCAGACTCCTCGGCGCCGCTGTAGCGAAAGAGCAGCGGACCTCGTCCCAATTCGTCGTTCACGGCCTCCACCGTGCTCGCGAGGCGCTCACCAACATCAAAACCGGTGCGCGCCGCCAGCAGCACTGACGCGTCGAGGTCCTCAGAGTCAGCGTAGAAGGTGTAGGACTTCTTGGTCGTGGACCAGCATCGCTGATCAATGAACTCACGAATCGCCTGTTGTTCGGATCGCCATCGAGCCACGTCCCCCTCGGGAAGTTGGCCCATTTCGACGAGCTTGACGGAGCGGTCCATCGCCACCCAACAACCGATCTTCGATATCGTGTAGTGCCTGGTTTGGTCGAGCTCCCAGATTCCAGCATCGGGCTCGCGCCACCGATCCGCGCACTGGCTAACCAGCTCGCAGATGACGCCCTGGGAAGTCGCGTCCAGGACGTTGCCTTCCTTCAGATAGAGATAGAGCGCGTCCAGTACGTCGCCGTAGTTGCCGAGTTGCAGTTGGCTCGACGCGTCGTTGCCCGATCGAACGGGTTGACTGTTTCGATACCCGGGCACTGGCAGGGACACCTCCTCGCGCGACAGTTCGCCGCTGAGCGTGTAGAAGACGTGAAGATCCGGCCCGTTCGCCCTGATCGCTCGCAGCAACCACGCGACGGCATTGTGCACCTCTTCGCCGAGCCCGAGGTTGATGAGCGCGTCGATGGCGAATGAGGAGTCGCGCACCCAGGCAAATCGGTAGTCCCAGTTCTTTTCTCCCCCGATACGTTCGGGCAGCGAGGTGGTCACTGCAGCCGCGATGGCCCCGGTGTATTCGGCCAGGAGAGTCTTTAACACCAGCGCGGAACGAGTGACAGCGGACTGCCACCGGCCGGCGGAACGAACCAGTGAGGTCCACCGGCGCCAATTCTCCACCGTGTCGTCCACTCTCTTGTCAATGGCATCCAGGGTTGGCACGAACAGTGGTTCTTCCTGACCCGCGAGCACGGCGAGAACCGTTGTTTGATTGCCGTGCACGTCGAAGCGTGCTGAGACGTTTTCCTTCGACAGCGCGATCTCGAAGTCTGGGTCGAACAGTATCGCCAACGTGTGAGTACCCATCCGGACTACCGGAGTACCTTGTTCGATCTCGCACGTCGAGGTGGCCGCTCCGAGCTGAGTGCCGTACTCGAAGCTCCATCGCATGGCCACGGTCCCACTGATCGCCTCGATCCTGAATGCCAGTTCCGTCCACGGCAGGCGCCCGGTCGAGGCCATGTTGAGCGAGGCCGTAACACGTAGCGAGCCTCCGGCAGTGCGATAGACGCTTTCGAGAACATTGGAACCGTCAAGATATCGACGCTCAAGGACATACTCATCGATGGGCGCCACCACGAGGTACCCACCGTGTGGCGCGTCCAGTAGCGCAGCGCACACCGGAGGTGCGTCCAACGTGGGCACTGCCCACCAATCCACACGCCCGTCGCGCGAATACAACGCCGACGTCCTGCCATCGGTGAGCACGGCGTACTCCTCGATCGGCGCACAGCCGTCGTTGCGAGCAGGCGGGATGACGCTCGACTCGATTCTTCCCTGTTTCACCGAATCAGACACTGCTACCGACTCTAAAGTCGAAATGACTCCCTCTCTGAACAGGGATTTTGAATGCCGTGCATTTTAAAGCACGGCCTGACTGGAGCAATCATGACGAGCAATGGAGTAGCGGTTATCACCGGCGCGTCCGCCGGCGTTGGACGAGAGACAGCCCGCGAGTTCGCACGCAACGGCTACGACGTTGCCCTCATCGCCCGCGGCGACGCCGGTCTTCAGGCGGCGGCACGAGAAGTCCTCGAACTCGGGCAGCGAAGTCTCGCCATCTCGTGTGACGTCGCCATCTATGACGAGGTCGATCGCGCGGCGAAGTGGGTTGAGTCCGAACTCGGACCGATAGACGTGTGGATCAACAACGCCATGACGACGATTTTTTCGCCACTCTCTGAGATCAAGCACGAAGACTTCGAGCGCGCGCTGCGCGTGACGTTTCTCGGACAAGTCTGGGGAACGATGGCTGCCCTCGAGCGAATGCAACCGCGAAACAAGGGAGCCATCATCAACGTTGGCTCTGCTCTCGCCTTCGTAGGCATTCCCTTGCAGTCGGCCTACTGCGCGTCGAAATTCGCCTGTCGGGGGTTCTTTGAGGCGGCGCGTGCCGAACTCCTACACAATCACTCCCAGGTTCGCCTCTCCATGGTTCACCTGCCCGCAATGAACACTCCTCAGTTCGACTGGTGCGCAACGACCCTGGACAAACACCCCCAGCCGGTGCCGCCGATTTACCAGCCCGAGGTCGCCGCCCAGGCGATTTTTCGCACCGCGATCGATGGCAAGCGTTCGCGAATCGTGGGCTCGTGGAACAAAATGCTCGTGGTGATGGACAGCTTCTTTCCGGGCCTGGGCAATCACTTCGCCTCTCTTGGAGCATGGAATAGTCAGCTCACCCGTATGCCGCTGGCTCCCGACCGACCTTGCAATCTGCGCGACGCCGCCGACAGCGTCACCGACTACGGCGGTCACGGGATCTTCGACAACAAGGCGAGAGGGGTGAAGGACCCCTCGTTCCTCGTCACTCTGCCGAGGATTGGCTACACCTACGCGAAGTCGGTCCTGCTGGCACTGAACGAGCAACGCCAAGTACGAGTGCGCGCACAGAGATATAGCCTCGAGCACGCCGGCAGCGACGAGCGTTCCTAAAGGACATCGCGACATCGTGTGCTGGCGCCGAACGCCAACGGTCGGGCTTGGGCGGGGCCCGAGTTCTCTGCGGTGGTTACTTCTTGTCGAGCGCTCGTTCAAGTTGTTTCTTGTTCATGCTCGAACGCCCAGGAATGTTTCTGCGTCGAGCCTCCTCGTAGAGTTGCTTCATCGTGCGCCCACCGGGTCCCTTGTGCGAGCGTAAGCCGCCACGTCGCTCGGAGGAGATGTCCTCAAGCGACAGTCGACTCGCGGTTTTCGACTCGCCGTGTCGGGCGCGTTCCTTGTTCACGGTTCGCGCCGCGATCTCCTCGGCGAGCTTCTCCGATCGTCCGGCCCGCTTTTCGCTCGCCTTTATATCTTGGTACTGACGCTCTCGTTTTTTACTCCACGTTCCTTCGGGCATCGCGTCCTCCTTCTCGAGCAAGCATTGACGCTGACATCTAGTGTCGTTGCACTCAAAAACGCTACTCACGTCAGCGCACAACGTCCACGGGCCGTGCGTCGTTGAGAGCAAGTTTTAAGGATTGTCGCGGGCGTCAGTCTTCGTACGAGACGAATTGATGTAGGTCGGCTGTCACGGTGCAGTCCGGGTCGTCCGAGCACACCGCGACGTGCTGCGCCACGATGGCGACGCCGTGGCAGTGCTCTAACTGTGCGTCACACAACGAACACGACACGGTTGCGTCAAGTGGATGAGCGAGTTGCGACCAGGCCATGAGGTGAGAGTAAATCGCCACTGTGACACGCGGAAATGCCATGACCATTGGCTTTTCCTACCTGCAGTGATACCGTTGTATCCCTGAACCTTTCTCAAGTCGGCAAGGAGAAATGACATGGCGCGCGCGACCTGGTCGGGTTTTCTCAGTTTTGGGCTCGTCAGCGTTCCCGTGGGCCTCTACAGCGCGACGGCCGATCAGACCATTCACTTCAACCAGCTCCACAAAGGAACCTCTCACCGGGTCCGGTATAAGAAGGTGGACGAGGACACCGGCGAGGAGCTCTCGAGCGAGGACATCGTCAACGGGTATCCCCTGGGCGGGGGCGAGTACGTGGTGGTCACGCGCGAAGAGATGTCCAGTGCGGCACCGGGCAAGTCCGAGCTCATAGAGATCCAGGACTTCGTCGACCTCAACGAGATCGACCCGATCTTCTTTCGCCAGACCTACTACCTCGCCCCCAAGGGCAAGGGCGCCGATCGCGCCTACGCGCTGTTGCTCGAGGCGATGCGCGACACCAACAAGGTCGGGATCGCCACCCTGGTGCTTCGCGACAAGGAGCACCTCGTCGCGGTTCGACCCTCCGAGAAGGTCCTCATGCTCGAAACGATGTACTTCCAAGACGAGATTCGCGACCCCGAGCAGGAACTTGACACTTTGCCCGAGATCACGCACTCGGGTGAACGCGAGCTCAAGATCGCCAAGCAACTGATCGACTCACTCACTGACGAGTGGGACCCCTCGCGCTATCAGAACACCTATCGCCAGCGCGTCGAAGAGCTCATCGAGAAGAAGCGTGAGGGCAACGCCGTGGTCGTGGGATCCGAGGATCGACCCAAGTCCAACGTCGTTGATCTGATGTCCGCGCTCCAGGCGTCCATTGAGCGCTCCAAGGGTCGACCTCAGAAGTCGGCAGCTCGCGCGACCACCGCCAAGAAGAGCTCGACGATTCGACTCTCCGACCACCGCGAAAAGCGCGGGTTGGATGCCATGAGCAAGGCGGACTTACTCGATCGAGCGACCAAGTCCAAGCTTGCCGTGAACCCCAAGATGACGAAAGCTGAGTTGGTCGCACTGCTCAGCGAGACCGCCAAGGCGCCAAAGAAGACCACCCGCCGGTGAGCCGATCCGTTGGCCCGTGACTGAGCCGACGGCCCCTCTGGGCGAGTATCGCTCGAAGCGCAATCCTAAGAGGACCCCTGAACCGATGGGCTCTGCGCGTCTCACGCGCAAACCAGCTCCCGCCAAGCCAGCCTTCGTCATCCAAGAGCACCACGCACGAGCTCTGCACTGGGACTTTCGCCTCGAACACGACGGGGTGCTGGTCTCCTGGGCGCTGCCCAAAGGTATCCCCCTGGACCCGGCGACGAACCACCTCGCGGTGCACACCGAGGATCATCCCTTGGAGTATGGCTCATTCTGCGGCACCATCCCCAAAGGAGAGTACGGCGCCGGAACCGTCACCATCTGGGATCACGGGTGGTACGAGTTGGAAAAATGGCGCGACAAAGAGGTCATGATTGTTCTACACGGCCAACGGGTCGCGGGACGGTACGTCCTGTTTCCCACGGGAGAGAAGAACTGGATGATTCACCGCATGGACCCCATCCCCGCGAACTACGAGCCCATGCCCCCGCACATCGCGCCGATGTTGGTTCTGGCGAGTCATCTGCCCAAAAGCGACGAGGGGTGGGCCTACGAATTTAAGTGGGATGGCGTGCGCGCCATGGTCTACGTCGAGGGCGGTCGTGTTCGCGCTCTCACCCGAAACGACAAGCAGCTCACGACGACGTTTCCCGAACTTCGAGAGATCGGCGAGTTCCTCGGGTCGCGCTCGGCGATTCTCGACGGCGAGATCGTGACCCTCGACAAAGAGGGCCGACCTAGTTTCGCCGCGCTCGCGCACCGACTTCACCTCGCCTCCTCCTCTGCGATTGAACGACTCGCTAAGTCAGCGCCGGTGAGTTTCTTCGCCTTCGACCTGCTCTATCTCGATGGACACAACTACCTCTCTGACACGTACGACAAGCGGCGCGCGGCCCTCAGCGCACTCAAATTTGAGGGCCGAGCCTTTACGACACCGCCCTCTAGCGTCAACGTCAAAGGTTCGCAGATGCTGCGCATCGCCAAAGAGCGTGGGCTCGAGGGGGTCGTGGTCAAGCGGCGCTCATCGCGTTACGCACCGGGTCAGCGCAATGGCGAGTGGATCAAGATCAAGAACTTTCGCACCCAAGAGGTGGTCATCGGTGGGTGGACCGAGGGACAGGGCGAACGCGCGGACAGCTTTGGCGCCTTGCTGCTGGGTATTCACACCGACGATGGCTTCACGTATATCGGCAAAGTGGGCACCGGGTTCTCGGCCGCCGACCGCCGCGAGTTGTTAGCCCAGCTCAAGCCCCTCGCGCGCAAGACCTCACCATTCGTACAGCGCCTGAGCCCGCGCGAGACGGCCGTCGCCCATTTCGTGCGACCCAGCGTGGTAGGCGAAGTCCGCTTCGCCGAGTGGACGACCGACGGGAATCTGCGCCAACCGTCCTGGCGGGGGCTGCGAACCGATAAGTCGGCCAAGGAGGTCGTTCGTGAGCCCTGAACGAGTCGAGACCACCGTGGACGGCAAGACGCTCAGCCTGTCCAATCTCGACAAGGTGCTCTATCCCGCGAGCGGATTTACCAAGAGTCAGGTGATCGACTACTACGCCCGAATCGCCGAGGTCATGGTGCCCCACCTCCTACGCCGCCCCGCCACCTTCAAGCGCTATCCCAACGGCGTTGACGGCATGTTCTTTTACGAGAAGCATTCCCCGGCCAGTGCCCCCGAGTGGGTGCGCACCATCGCCGTGCCCTCCAAGGACGACTCCCACGAGCCCATCGACTACACCGAGGTGCGAGACCGGGCCACGTTGATATGGGCCGCGAACCTGGCCACCTTGGAGTTTCACGTTCCCCTCTGGCGAGTCACGAGAGGTCGACCCCTACCAGCGCCACCGGATCAAATGGTCTTTGACCTTGATCCCGGCCCGGGCACCACCATTGTCGAGTGCTGTCAGGTCGCCCAGTGGATCGCGGAGAAGTTGAAGCGAGACGTCCTGGCCAAGACCAGCGGCTCGAAGGGACTGCAGCTCTATACGCGCCTGTCGCGCCGATCGTGGGATCAGGCGACCAGTGAGGCGCACGAGTTGGCCAGGGCCGTTGAGCGTGAGCATCCCGAACTCGTCGTGTCGGTCATGCGCAAAGAGCTTCGAAAGAACAAGGTGCTCATCGACTGGAGCCAAAACAACGCGTCCAAGACCACGGTGGCCGCCTACTCCTTGCGTGCACGACAGGACCCCACCGTGTCGACCCCCGTGACGTGGGCCGAGGTGGCGGCGTGCGCGAAGCGAAAGGATCCCGGAACTCTTCGCTTTGAGGCTCACGACGTGTTGGATCGCGTCGAAAAACACGGCGATCTCATGGCGTCTCTGGCCCCCTCGAGCCGATAGTCCATCGTGAGCACTCGGCCGATCCCGCCTCGATCGCCGAAAATGTGAACGGTACAGTGATGGGGGCCCGAAAGGAACACCTGGTGACTCAAAGGAGTTCCTAGACGAATCCGAGCCACCTGGCTCCAGACGTGAGAGACGTGCCGTGACCCTCGAGGAGATGCCATCCATGTCGAATACCGTGGCCGAGCGCACACCCCTGCAGCGGGCGCGCCGGGAACACGCGTGATGACAGTTCGGCCCGTGTCGGGGCGCTTCACGGACGACGACTTGCACCTCTTTCACGAAGGCGCCCACCGGCTCCTCGCCGAGAAACTCGGCGCCCATATCGAGCCCGACGTGGGAGTCTCGTTCGCGGTCTGGGCCCCGCACGCCCAGCGCGTCACGGTCATGGGGGACTTTAACGACTGGAATCCGGCCAATCTCCCGCTCACCCAGCGCGACGCAACCGGCGTATGGGAAGCCAGCGTGGCCCAGGCTCACGTCGGGGACTCCTATAAATATGTGATCACGGGGGCGAACGGATCATCAACGGAACGAGCCGACCCCTTCGCGCGCTGCACCCAAGTGCCTCCGCGAACGGGTTCTGTCATCTGGGACTCGCCCCACGAGTGGCGTGATCAGGCCTGGATGGCGCGTCGCGGCCAGTTTGTCGCCCTCGATGCGGCACTGTCGATCTACGAAGTTCATCTGGGCAGTTGGCGACGTCGCCCCAATGATCCCGAGCGATTCCTCAGCTACCGCGAGATCGCTCCGCTTCTTATTGAGCACGTCACAACGTGCGGCTTCACCCACGTCGAGTTTTTGCCGCTGATGGAGCACTTGGTCGATGGGTCATGGGGGTACCTGACCACTAACTTCTTTGCGCCCAGTCGTCGCTTCGGTGATCCCCAGGACCTCATGTCCCTGATCGACGAGCTTCACCAGGCCGACATCGGAGTGATCTTGGACTGGGTGCCGTCTCACTTTTCGGCTGATCCCAGCGCACTGGGCGCGTTCGACGGTACCGCGCTGTTCGAGCACGAAAGCTCGAGCCCTCTCAGGCACCCCAACGACCGGCCGGGCCTGTACTTCGACTACGGCCGTCCCGCGGTGCAAAGTCTCTTGTCGTCCTCGGCCGAGTACTGGCTGAGCACGTACCATGCCGACGGCATTCGCATCGGCGCCGTCGCCTCGATGCTCTACCACGGGACCTCTGACGACCCCGGCGCTGCGGCGCCGCTTGATCGCGAGAATCTCGAAGCCATTCGCTTCCTCCAGCATCTCAACGCCGGGATCAATGAGGACCATCCCGATGTTCAGATCATCGCCGAAGAGTCCAGCGCCTTTCCCGGCGTCGCACGGCCCGCCTTTCTAGGCGGGGTGGGCTTTGGTCTGAGGTGGGACACTGAATGGACACGCGACACACTCGCCTACCTCGCCCGCGACTCGGTCTATCGGCGTCACCACCACGGAGAACTCACGTCACGCTCTGGGTACGCGTACCGCGAGAACTTCGTCCTGCCACTCTCGCACGACGAGGTGATCGATGGGAAGGGCTCACTACTTCTCAAGATGCCCGGTGACGAGTTCCAACGCTTCGCCAACCTTCGGCTTCTCTTCGGATATCAGTACGCCTTGCCGGGCAAGAAGCTCATCTTCATGGGGGGCGAGTTTGGACAGGTCCGCGAATGGGACTACACCTCGGCGCTGGACTGGAGCCTGCTCGAACGGCCCGCGCACGCGGGTCTTCAACGCTGGGTGAGCGATCTCAACGGTCTCTATCGCCAAACGCCCGCCCTGTGGGAACTCGACGGAGACCTGCGCGGCTACCACTGGACTCAGCCCACAGACGCCCACGCGAGCCTGCTCAGCTTCCTGCGGTTCGCTCACGACGGGTCCCCCGTACTGGCGGTGTTTAACTTCACTCCCGTGCCACGCTCCAACTGTGTCGCCGGCGTTCCCATCGCGGGGCGTTGGAACGAGTTACTCAACAGCGACGCCGCCGAGTATGGCGGTGCCGGCGGCGCACACCCTGACGGCGCCGAGACCAGCGACGTGGCCACGCGCGGCATGGCACACACCTTGAACGTCAACGTTCCACCGTTGGGCTGCGTGTTCTTGTCACCGGCCTAGTTCTGGGCGCGGCCCTCAGCTAATTCCGGTAAGCAAGTCAAGCATGTCCTCGGCGTGCTCTTCTTCGACCGCGAGGATCGACTCCAGCATTCGGCGAGTGGCGAGGTCCGCGCTGCCCAGCCAGTCAACGATCTCGCCGTAGGCCGCGATGGCCACACGCTCGGCCACGAGATCTTCACGCATCATGGCCTCCAGCTCCTCGAATGAGTCATCGAATGAGCGACCTCGTGCGGACACCGTGTCGGGGTTGAAGTCGGGTTCCCCACCCAACTGGCGAATGCGTTCGGCGATCTGGTCGGCGTGGTCTTGCTCCTCGCTGGCGTGCTCGAGAAACTCGTCCGCCGCGGACTGGGCATTGAGAGCGTCGGCCGTGAAGTAGTGACGCTTGTATCTGAGCACGCAGACAATTTCGGTCGCTAGCGCCTGATTAAGGACGTGAACCACCCGATCTTGATCCGCGCCGTGCGAGTCGGTGAGCAGTCCTTGATTCATGACCTCGCGGGCACGTTCACGAAGCGCCTTCACGTCCGCCAGAAACTCTTGCATCCGGTTCTTCCTCCGCCCCACCGACGCGCTCGTGGGTGGGCGCACGTACTCGCCAAGGGCGCTGATCGCGAGGACGAACTCTTAGTTGTCGTCGCCCATCGTTTCGGCGTCGTCGTCGTCCTCGCCGCCCATGGGGTCATCTTCTTCTTGTTCGTCGTCCTCGTCGCCGCCGCCCACCGACTCGCTATCGACCAACTCAGAACCACCAATTGCGTCAATCGTCGCTACGTCGTCGTCGACATCAATCTCCTCAACCAGCAGACCGCCGTAGCTCGTCTCTGAGTAGTTCATGACACACCTTTCACTTCGCTCTCGCCCTGGTCGCTTTCGACCTCGCGTACCTCGACACTCCAGGCTCAGTTTCCGCTGAGCGCGGCACCCTGTCAAGCGCCATTTTGGTATCAATTGCACTCTCGCTTCCGCAATTCTTAGACGCAAATTATTGGTAGGAAACATCAACGAAACCGTGACAGTTTGCCCCGCGCTCGGTTGCCCGGTTCGCTCGCGCCGCTAAGGCCTCGCCACCATGTCGGGTACGCCGCCACGCCGGGCCACTTGGGCCACAGCGCAGACCTCACCTTGGTATATCCGGTCTGGGGTTCGGCGGTGTCAGCCTCTGGTTTGAGTGTCTGCTGATCCCCTGGACGGGCCCAGGCGAACCTGGTAAACAGGCGGAGTTGGCACCAAAGGGAGGGTCCAATACGCGCTGCGACGTAGGTCGTCGTCTCCGCCAATCTGGAAAGGGAAGCCATGTCCACCACGAAGTTCACCGCACGAGCTCGAGGGGTCCTCGCGGGCGTTGTCGTCTTCGGAACGCTGGTGATTTCGCTCGGGGTTGCCGTGCCCAGCAGTTCCGCTGCGAGCAAGTTCTGCACGACGCTCTTTAGTTACGAGACCCAGTACGCCAGCAAGGCAACGCCGCCTACGTCCTTGACCGGGTACAAAGCATGGGCCAAAGAACTACTCCCCTTCTACAAGACCCTCGCGTCGGAGGCCCCCGACGCGGCCGCCAAGACCGTGCTCAATGAGGTGGTGGTGATCCTCAAATACGAGTCCACTCAGACCTCGCTGACAAAGCTGACCAAGTACGTGGCCGCGAACTCCAAGAAGTTCGAGGCCTCCGAAAAGACCTTGGCCAAGGACATCGAGGCGTGCGCGTAAGCACACCACCCTCACGAGCGACAGCTCACCCGTCGGACGTGAAGCCCGCGGGCCTCGCGCCACCATCTCCACGCCCGCTACGCGTCGCTGACTGAGAGTTTTCTCATGTGCGAGTCCACTCGCGCGCACGAATAGGACTCTCTGCACACGTCGTTTTGCCGCCCTCGAACAGGAGTTCTGTTCGGACCGGCGTCGCTGATATTTCCCATGACTCGATCGCACGTCCAGTTGATCCTGTCTTGACACAGCGCCGCTCGCCGACTACCTTGAAACCGGTTACAGCAGTGTAAGCGGTTACATTACACCTGCTGTGAGGGGCGAGGGGGGTTTGGTGGTCGATTCTCCACCAACGATTTACGACGTAGCGGCGCGCGCGGGTGTATCCACCGCCACCGTCAGTCGGGCTCTGAACTCGCTCGCATCGGTTCGACCCGAGACCCGCGACAAAGTTCTCGCCGCGATGGAAGAGTTGCAGTTCGTTCCCAACGTGGTCGCACGGGGCCTCTCGAGTGGCAAGCACTGGATTCTCGGACTGGTCTTCACGCGCGCCGTGGTCGATGAGACCGGCACCGTCGCCGACACGGGCGTGCTCGTCGTCGAAGAGGCCAGTCTCCTGTACACCGACATCGTGATCCGAGGCGCGGAGATGCGCGCGGCCGAACACGGCTATTCGCTTCTGCTCAGCAGCGCCGACGAGCGCCACCCCTCGGGGCTGACCTCGATGTTGACCCTCACCGGAACCGTGGATGGATTGATACTCCTCGATCGCGTCCTACGCGATGAGGACGTCGACTATCTGGCCAAACGCATCCCGATCGTGATGTTGGCCGGTCGAGGTGATCTGACGTCGGTGGTCACGGTGCGCGTGGACAACACCGAGGCCATGCGCTCGCTGGCCGAACATCTCATTGTCGTTCATGGTCTTCGTCGCCTCGGCTTCGTGCGCGGCGCCAATGAGAGTCCCGACAGCGTGGCGCGAGCGAGCGCGTTCAGCCAGGCCGTGGGCGAACTTGGTGGATCGCTCGACGAGGTCGACGTGCTCCAAGGTGACTGGACCTCGCGCGGGGGCGAAACCGCGATGAAGGAGCGGCTGAAGCGACCCGAGCCGCTTCCCCAGGCCTTCGCCTGCGCCAACGACCAAACCGCAGTCGGCGTGATTTACGCGTTATCGGGCAACGGCCTGAGCGTTCCCGAGGACCTCGTCGTCACGGGCTTCGACGACATCTCAATGACCCGCTATTTCAACCCGGCGTTGACCACAATTCGCCAGTCGGGCAGCATCCTGGGCGAAGTGGCCGTCGACTCTCTGCTCTCGATGCTCGACGGCACAACCGAGATCCAGCGCAATATCGTCCTGCCCACCGAGCTTGTCGTGCGCCGCAGTTGCGGATGCGCGGGTGAGCCCGAACTACCCGCGTCGAGACTCGACGGCAAGGTCAGCGTCTGAGATGAGACAGATCCTTCGCCGCGTCGGCCTCTACCTGCTCACCGCCTGGGTCGCGATCACCGTGAACTTCGCGTTGCCGCGCGCAATGCCGGGCAATCCCATTCAGGACCTCATTGGCAAGATCCAGACCCAGGTCACACCACAGGAGATCAAGGCCATCGAACTCTCCTTCGGCGACCCGTTTAAACACGGTCTGGTGGTTCAGTACTGGACGTATCTCACTCAGCTGTTTCACGGCAACCTGGGTGTGTCGATCACGCTGGGCGAGCCAGTTCGCACGATCCTTGACGCCTCCGTGCCCTGGACAGTGGGCCTCATCGGGGTCGCGACTGTCATCAGTTTCGTCGTGGGCACGTTCGCGGGCGCCATGCTGGGCTGGGCCCGAGGCTCGCGCTTTGACACCATCATCCCCACCGCAACCTTCTTCCAGGCGGTGCCCTACTTCTTCTTAGCCACCGTCATGCTGCTGGTCTTTGGCAGCGACCTGCACTGGTTCCCGGTGTTGGGGGCGTACAGCGACAGCGTCACCCCGGGCTGGAACTGGGCGTTTGTCGCCAGTGCGCTGCGCTACGCCGAACTGCCCTTGATCTCGGTGGTGCTGAGCTCGGTGGCGGGCTGGATCCTCGGTATGCGCAACATGATGATCACGATGATCGGTGAGGACTTTGTCCTCATGGCCGTTGCGAAGGGGCTCAAGCGTCGCCGGGTCATCTTCCACGCCGCTCGCAACGCGGTGCTGCCGAGCATCGCCAACTTCTCCCTCGCCATTGGCCTGGTCGTGTCGGGGGCGCTCCTGGTGGAGTTGGTCTTTAACTACCCCGGCGTGGGAGACCTTTTGCTCCAAGCGGTGCTCAACGAGGACTATCCCTTGATCCAGGGCATCTTTTTGATCATCACGTTGACGGTGCTGGCGGCCAACTTGATCGCCGACTTCATCTACCTCTGGCTCGATCCGCGCACTCGCATCGAGGCGGCCGCATGAGGGCGCTGCGCATTCCTCGCTCCCCCAAGGTCCTCCTGGGCATGGGCATCTTGGGCTTCTTCCTCCTGTTGACCATTATCGGCCCGTACCTGGCTCCCTATAACCCCAACGACACCTTGTTTACGCCCAACACCGGGCCGTCCGCCCAGCACTGGCTCGGCACCACCAGCCTCGGTCAAGACATCCTGTCTCAGCTGCTCGTCGGTGCGCGCGCCACGATGATTGTGGCGTTGCTGGCCGGGCTCGTGGCCACCGCCCTGGCCACCACCATCGGCGTGAGCGCCGGATACATCGGTGGCAAAACTGACGACAGCCTGACGCTGGTGTCGAACGTCTTTCTCGCCCTTCCCGGTCTGCCCCTGCTCATCGTGATCGACAGTTATCTCCCGGTGGGCAGCCGTTCCAACGCCTTTGTCATCGGCCTGGTGATCAGCCTCACCGGTTGGGCGTGGGGTGCCCGCGTGATTCGCGCCCAGACCATGTCGCTGCGCAATCGCGACTTCGTCGAAGCGTCGCGCATCATCGGAGAGAAGCGACTGCGCATCATGTTCAGCGAGATCGCGCCGAACCTGCTGCCCATCCTCGCGTCGTCACTTCTCTTCACCGTCCTGTACTCCATTGGCGCCTACGTCACCCTGGCCTACATCGGTCTGACGAGCACCTCGGTGTGGAACTGGGGCACGATGCTGTACTGGGCGCAGTCGAACAACGCGCCACTCTCGGGCGAGTGGTACTGGTTCGTGCCGCCGGGCCTGTGCATCGCTCTGGTCGGCACCGGTCTCGCCCTCTTGAACTTCGGCATTGACGAGTTCATTAATCCGCGCCTGCGCCTCGCGGGGCTGAGCGCCAAGCAGCGTCGCAAGGTCGGACTGCCACGGCGCGTCCGCCTGGGGCTCACCCCGGTCCTGCGCCAGCCGATGAGCGCCCCCGCGGCTCCCCTCGGCGAGGTCACGAGCTCATGAGCGTCGAACCTCTCGACAAGTCAACGATCGTCCCGCTTAGCGACGGCCCTTCGCCGGTCCAGCCGTCGCGGCCCGCGCGCGACATCGTGCTCGACGTCCAGAACTTCAGTGTCGACTACGGAACTGGCGCCGCCATGGTGCGCGCGGTCAACGACGTCTCGTTTAGCCTCCAGCGTTCGACGGTGCTCGGAGTCGCCGGTGAGAGTGGCTCGGGCAAGTCCACGCTCGTCTACGCCATGACGCGCCTGCTGCGCGAGCCCGGCATCATCAGCGCGGGCGCGGTCAATCTGTACGTCACGGCCAAGGACAAAGCCTCCGAAGAAGTCCTGGATCTCGTCCAGGCCAACGACAAGCAGTTGCGCGCAATTCGATGGTCTCACGTCTCGATCGTCCTCCAGAGTGCCCTCAGCGCGATGGACCCCGTGCGGCGCGTCGGCAAAGAGTTCAAT
Organism: Acidimicrobiales bacterium; assembly: GCA_035502215.1. Taxonomy (GTDB): domain Bacteria; phylum Actinomycetota; class Acidimicrobiia; order Acidimicrobiales; family RAAP-2; genus RAAP-2. The sequence continues at coordinate 17,403 of DATJUR010000172.1, forward strand.
GAGGTCCTCAAGGCTCACCGACCCGACATGTCCAAGAGCGAGCGCCTCGAGCGCGCCAAGACCCTCGTGACCATGGTCGGGCTCAACGAAGATCGACTCGATCGCTTCCCCCACGAACTCTCCGGTGGCCAGCGCCAACGCGTCATGATCGCCCTCGCCCTCGCCCTGGAGCCCGAGTTGGTGATCATGGACGAGCCCACCACCGCCCTGGACGTGGTGACCCAGCGCGAGATCATCAACGAGCTCTTGGACCTTCGCACCCAACTCAACTTCGCCATGATCTTCATCACTCACGATCTCTCGCTGTTGGTGGAACTGGCCGATGAGATTGTCGTGATGTACGCCGGTCGCATCGTCGAACGCGCTCGCGCCGACGAACTGTACGAGGCACCCCGGCACCCCTACACGCTGGGCCTGCTGAACTCCTTTCCCCCGATGAGTGGAGCTCGGCGCGAACTGGTCGGCATCCCGGGCGCTCCACCCGACCTGGCCGATCTGCCGGTCGGTTGCACGTTCCAGCAGCGCTGTCCCTACGTCATGGATCGATGCCGCCGCGAGGAACCGCCGCTGTCGACCCTGCCCGGTACCCGCCGTCAGGTGGCGTGTTGGCTCCACGACAACGCATCGGGCGTGCGGATCCCCGGCGAACTCACCCGCCAGGTGCGAACACCTCGCCTTCCCGGAGACAGCCATGAGTGAGGTGACCTCGGTGACAAACGAGCCGACTCGCACGCCGGTGCAACTCAGTGCCCGTCACCTCACCAAGCACTTCATCACCCGCGTTCCCGGCACGTTCATTCGCGCCAAGCACGTTGTTCGCGCCGTCGATGACGTGAGCCTTGACCTAGCGGCCAGTCGCGTCACCGCCGTGGTCGGTGAGAGCGGCTCGGGCAAGTCGGTGCTCGCGCGCATGTTGGCGCGCATCGTGCGGCCCACCTCGGGCGAGCTCTTCTTGGACGGCCAGAGTGTCAATCTCACCCATCGGCGCACCCTGGACTACACCTCCCAGGTCCAACTGGTCCTCCAGGACCCCTTCGCCTCCAACAATCCCGTCCACAAAGTGCTCCACAACCTCGAACGCCCGCTTCTCATCCACGGAGCGAACAAGGACGACGTCCACGAGCTCGCCCTGGCGGCGTTAAAGCGGGTCTCGCTCGATCCTCCCGAGCGCTTCATCGACCGCTACCCCCACGAGCTCTCGGGTGGACAGCTGCAGCGCGTGTCGATCGCGCGCGCCCTGTGCGTGAATCCGCACGTCCTCTTGGCCGATGAGCCAATCTCAATGCTGGATGTCTCGGTGCGCTTGGGAATCTTGAATTTGCTGCGGGGCCTGTGTGACAACGAACACCTCGCCGTGCTCTACATCACCCACGACATCGCCTCGGCGCGCTACATCGCCGACGACACCATCGTCATGTACGCCGGCCAGGTGGTCGAGCGCTCCCGGGGCACCGCGCTGGTCGACGCACCCACCCACCCCTATACCCAGCTGCTGATCGCCTCGGTCCCCAATCCCGCCGACCCGACCAGCCAGGCCGCCCAGAAAGCGGAACACTCCACCTTTGCGATCGCCGAGGTCGGATGCCGCTTCGCTCCGCGGTGCCCGTACGCGATGGACATCTGTCGTACGACGGATCCCCCGGACTTCGAAGTCGGTAACGGCCATACCTCGCGCTGCTGGTTGCACGCGGGCGAACCCGAAGCCGCAGTCGACACGGCGTCACCAGGACGCCAACGAGAGGGGGAAGAGACGAAGACATGACCATGACCCAGTAACCGGGAACGAGCAGCAGCTCGCCGGCAATGAGCGCGAAGTCCAACCGGCCTCGCGTCGTACGTCGAATCAGTTCGATTCGCTAGAGAAGTCGGCGTCAGCCGGCTGGACACAACAACAAAGGAAGAATATGTATAGAAAAATAGGAGCTGTGGTCACCGCCCTGTCGTGTCTCACGATCGGCTTAGTCGTGGCCTCAGAGGGCGCGTCCTCCGCCGCCACCGGACAAGTGGTGACGATTGAGGGCAACACCGGCGTCACCTTTACCCACAACTTCAACCCGTTTAGCACGAGTTCCTTCGCGGAGCAGTTGAGCGTTCGCTCACTGGTCAACGAACCGCTCTTCGAGTTCGACACGTTGAAGGCCAACACCCAGTACCCGTGGCTCGCCACCAAGTACACCTTTGCCAACGGCGGTAAGACGATCGTCTTCGACCTGCGTCACGGTGTCAAGTGGAGCGACGGTACGCCGTTCACCTCGGCCGACGTGGCCTACACGTTCGACCTGTTGAACAGGGTGCCGGCAGCGGACAACTACGGCGCGCCCGCTATGGCGAGCCCGGCCACGACGCCCAACAAGTACACGGTCATCTTGCACTACAAGCAGCCTGAGTACACCAGCATCACCACCATCGCCGGTGCGGTGCTGATCGTACAAAAGAAGCAGTGGTCCAAGATCAGCGATCCGGCCACGGCGGTCGTGACCAAGATGGTCGGCACGGGTCCCTACGAGATCTCGAGCTACTCGCCCCAGGTCGTCAAGTACAAGGTGAATCCGACGTACTGGGGTGGCAAGCCCGCCGCGCCCGAAGTGAACGTGGCGTACTACGCGACGAACACCGCCGCCGCGACGGCGCTGGCCAGTGGTCAGTTGACCTGGGCCGGTAACGACATTGCGAACGTGGACTCGATCTTCGTCAATAAGGACCCGAAGACCAATCACACGTACTTTGCGCCCGGATCCACGGTGACCCTGTGGTTCAACATCCCCAGCAGCGGACCGCTGGCCGATCCCGTGGTGCGTCAAGCCATCAGTGAGGGTGTCGACCGCGACGCATTGTCGGTCGAGGGTGAGTCGGGCTACGAAGAGCCGGCCACGTCATCGAGCGGCCTGATCTTGCCGGCGCAGTCGGCGTTCCTGGAGCCCTCGTTGAAGAACGACCTCTCGGGTACCGCCAACGCGACCAAGGTGGCCTCGCTGCTGACCGGTGACGGCTACACCAAGGACGCCAACGGCTTCTACTCGAAGAACGGTCAACAGATCACGTTCTCGATCGAAGACCCGACGGCGTACTCGGACTACTACGCCGACAGCCAGCTGATGAGCCAGGAGCTTCAGGCCGAAGGCATTGACGCCACCGTGGACGGCGTGGCCACCTCGCAGTGGTACACCGACCTCGCCGACGGCAACTTCCAGACGATGATCCACTGGGGTAACGGCGGAGTGAACCCCTGGGTGCAGTACGACAACTGGCTGGACGACACGCTCAGCGCACCCATCGGTACGGCGGCCAACGGCGACTACGGCCGCTACAGCAACCCGGCGGCCCAGACGGCGCTCAACGCGCTGGCGAGCACCAACCCCTCCGACGTGTCGGCCATGACCAAGCAGGTCGACGCGCTGGAGAACATCATGTCCACGGACGTGCCGATGGCGCCTTTGCTGTACGGCGCGGACTGGGATGAGTACTCGACGGCGGCCTACACGGGCTTCGTGACGGCTGCGAACCCGTACATGGACCCGTC
>DATJUR010000173.1:0-25679 GCA_035502215.1 Acidimicrobiales bacterium
CAGCGCCCAGTGAAAACTCCACGTCCACGTGCCCGAGAGAAAGATGATGCTATTGACGAAGTAGAAGCCGGTGAGGGCACAGATCGTCGCCCCGAAGCCGCTGAGCGCGCCCAGAATGTAGTGCCGGCTGCTGGTGGCTGCGCCAGCCAAAAAGGCGAGCAGGAACCAGGGAGCCGCGGCCTGGCTGAGAGCGCCAAAGAGTCCGTAGCCTTGACCCTTAATCACCGAGTCCAGGGCGCCCAGCACGAAGGCGATCGCGCCCACGAGGAGCACTCTTCGCACCTGCTGCGCACGGGTCATCTCCCAAGGCTAATTACCCGCCAACCACCTCGCCACCGGAGTCGACGCTGTCGATACCGCGAAATGGGCCCACGTCACTAACCCGCGCCCGCCAGAACTGGTCGCGCCACTTGGGTTGCGGTGCGGAGAGCTACAGCGAAGACACGAAGCCGATCAGCGCTTCGAAGTAGGCCTCTTGGTCGTCGTACATCGCCATGTGACTACCGTTCTCGCAGATATAGGACGATCCCTGAGGAAAACGGGTCGCCATCGTCTCAAGAAACGTGGGGTCCATCGTGTCGTAGCGAGCACCGAGAACCAGGGTGGGAGCGGTTATGTGCTGGAGATCGTTCGTGCGATCCCAGTCGGCCAAACTCGCGTCCTTTGACATGCCCATCTCACTTGGGCCCTGCATCGTCAGGTACAGGTCGTAGTTGATGTTCGCGAACGCGAACTTCACCGGCTCTGGCCACTCCGCCGGGTCCATTCGCAAGGTGTGGTCCACGTAGTACGAGCGATAGAGCAGCTCTTCGTACCGGGGATTGGCGTAGTCCTTGGCCGCTTCGATCTCTCGAATTTCAGCTAGAAGCTCTTGATTCATCGCGGGTATTAATACTTCGTTTGCGTACCGGGTATAGGCCGGGGCGCTCGACATCATGTTGGAGATCACGAGGCCCTTGAGCTCTTGGCCGTGCGCGAGGGCGTACTCCATTGCCAAGATGCCACCCCAGGAGTGGCCGAGCAGAACGAAGTTCTCGGGTCCCAGGTCGAGGGCGGTGCGCACCTGCTCGACCTCGTCAACGAAGCGCTGGACGTCCCACATTCGTGAATCGGCCGGATTATCACTACGACCCGATCCCAGCTGGTCGTAGTAGTAGTACTCAATACCCGCGGCCGGAAGGAAGCTGTCGAATGCCTCAAAGTAGTCGTGCGTCGCGCCGGGGCCACCGTGCAGAAGGAGGACCTTGAGCGCGGGGTTGTTGCCGATCCGCTTGGTCCACACGTCAAACGTTCCCAACGGCGTCGTGATGGGAATCATCCTGACGCCGCCCGCGAAGGCGTCCGGTCGGTTCGTGCGGTCGTAGTACTGATCGCTCACGGGACCCCCCTTGTGGCAACGCTAAGCAGCATAAGTTGTCTGCGAGCCGAGCGAGAGTCAGTCGTCAAGCGACAGCCGATAGACATTGGTTTCGCGCGGCTCAAATCCCATCTTTTGATACAACGCGTTCGCGGCTTCGCGCGACGGTCGACTTGTGAGATCAATCGTTCGCGCACCGCGACGTCGGGCTTCGTCGATCGCCGCCTCAGTGAGTCGTCGTCCGAGCCCTTCGCCACGTGCCTCGGCGTCCACCACCACGTCTTCGATCCACGCCCGGCGCCCCGTGGGGATTCGAAAGGTGATCAGGGTCAGCATTCCCACAATGCGCGAGCCTTCCTTCGCGACGAACAGCGAGGCCGAGTCGGAGTGAAGTATTCGCTCCACGTCTCCGATCGTCAGGGTTGGCGGGTCGCTCGAGAGCTGGGGCAACAGTCGATTCAGCGCGTCCACCAACGGACCGGTCACAAACTGAACCTTCTCGATCACGACGTTCACTCTTCACTCCTCCAGACGGGTCGACGCAGGTCGTCGTAGTACACGTCACGCGATTCTCCATCAATGGCCGCGAAGATCGGACCCGCCCATCGTTCGGCGCCGATCGTGGGACTGGGTAGCGAGTCGCGATCGAACCATCCGGCGTCGCTCACTTCGAGAGGATGAAGCGTCAGTTCGCCGCCCACGGCCCGACAGAAGAACAGCAGAGAGTACAGAGGAATGCGCGACTCTCCCAATCGCATGCCGTCGAGCACGCCGATGAGACGCACTGGTTCGACGTGGATGCCGGTCTCCTCTTCGACCTCTTTCACGACAACTTCGGGTGCGGAGTAGCCCACGTCGCACCAGCCCGTGGGATAAAGCCACATTCCCGAGTCCGCACGACGAATCAAAAGCAGCTGACCGTGCTCGTTGGTGACCGCCGCGCCAACGGCGACCTTGGGTGTCTGGTATCCCGGCACGCCCCGACCGACCTCGCTCAGCCACTGCGTGACGTACCCGTCGGCGTCCAAGACCCCATCGAGGCCCTCGTCGGCAGCGGTCTTGATGTCCGCGGCGATCTTGAGAATCTCTCCAAAGCGCTCGCGCTCGTACTGACTATCGGTGAAGCCGAGACCAGTCTTAGCGATACCGGCGAGCGACTCCGACCATCGCCGCAGCGACTTTTCAGGAGTCACGTCCGACACGGGTGCCTAAGCCAGCGACGCGTCGAGCACCTCGTCGACGGTGCCGACAAGGCCGGTGTAGAAGGGTCCGAACTCCGCGTACAGCGCGGACGCCTCATCAAAGCGCATCGTGTAGACGCAGTCCTTGATGTCGTCGACGTGCACGCCAAAGAGGGTTACGCCCCACTCCCAGTCATCCAATCCGGACGAGCCGGTAATGAGCTGAAGGATACGGCCCTTGAAGGTACGCCCCACCGCGCCGTGCCCGCGCATCAGCGCGTCGCGGGCGTCGTAGTCGAGTTGATACCAGTTGTGCGCGTCGCCGCGACGCTTGGACATGGGATAAAAGCAAAACGCGTTCATCCCCTCGGGTGGCAACGTGGGATAGAGACGAGCCTGGAGCATCTCTTCGGGCATGCCCGCCGCGTACTCACTCACCTCGGTCAGTGAGACGTAACTGTCTGACACGAAGAGCCCGGCCGCCTGAAGGCTCGACTGGAAGCGGCGCAGATCCCAAAGGTTTTCGCCCAGCGCCATAAAGCACGCGTCCGCCTTGGCTCCCACAATTGCCGCACTCACGACCTGGATGCCGGCGCCGCGCGCGTCCTGGACCGCCTTGTTCACCGCCGCGCCGTCGACGTCGCCAGCGAGGTGGCAAAACAGGTGCAGAACGTTAAGACCGCGAGCGGGGGTGAGCGGTGAGGGGCTCGTCATAGGCCCATGCTACGGGCAATCCACGCCCATCAAAAAGGCTCGTAAACGACGACACCGCGGAGCTCTCGCCCCGCGGTGTCGTCAGATGTTCCGAGTGCGGCGACTTAGTAGTCGTCCATCCCGCCACCGGCCATCGCCGGTGCCTTCTCCTCAGGCTTGTCCACGACGACCGCCTCAGTGGTGAGGAACAGTGCCGCGATCGAAGCCGCATTCTGCAGTGCGGATCGAGTCACCTTGGCCGCGTCGATGACGCCCGCGACGATGAGGTCCTCGTACTCGCCGGTCGCGGCGTTGAGGCCCTCGGTGGGGTTTGCCAGGTTGCGCACCTTGTCAACGATCACGCCACCTTCAAGACCCGCGTTCACCGCGATCTGGTTGAGAGGCGCCTCAACGGCCTTGGCGACCAGTCGCGCGCCGGTCTGCTCGTCACCGTCCAACTTCTCGGCCGCCTCGCTGATGCGCGACTGACTGCGCAGCAACGCCACGCCACCGCCCGGCACGACACCCTCTTCGATAGCTGCCTTGGTCGTAGAGACCGCGTCTTCGATGCGGTGCTTCTTTTCCTTCAGCTCGACTTCAGTTGCGGCTCCCACCTTGATGACGGCCACGCCACCGGAGAGCTTGGCGAGACGCTCCTGGAGCTTCTCGCGGTCGTAGTCGGAGTCGGTGTTCTCGATCTCGGCCTTGATCTGGGCGATACGTCCCTTGATGTCCTCTTCGGAACCCGCGCCTTCAACAATCGTGGTCTCGTCCTTGGTCACGATGACCTTGTGGGCTGAACCCAGCAACTCGAGGGTCGCCGCGTCCAACTTGAGGCCGATCTCTTCTGAGATGACCGTCGCGCCGGTGAGGATCGCGATGTCTTGGAGCATGGCCTTGCGGCGCTCGCCAAAGCCCGGAGCCTTGACGGCCACGGACTTGAACGTGCCACGAATCTTGTTAACGACCAGAGTCGCGAGCGCTTCGCCCTCCACGTCTTCGGCGACGATGAGCAACGGTCGGCCCGACTGCATCACCTTTTCGAGCACCGGCAGGACGTCACGAACCGAAGAGATCTTGCTGGATACGAGCAGGATGTACGCGTTTTCCAAAACGGCCTCTTGACGCTCAAGGTCGGTCGCGAAGTACGGGGCGATGTAGCCCTTGTCAAAGCGCATACCCTCCACGAGGTCCATGTCCATACCAAATGACTGGCTCTCTTCGACGGTGATGACGCCGTCTTTGCCGACCTTGTCGATGGCGTCAGCGATCATCTGACCGATCTCGTTGTCGGCCGCAGAGATGGAGGCGACCTGAGCAATCTGCTCCTTCGTGTCGGCCGGCTTGGCCAGGTCGTGCAACGACGCGACGGCGGCATCCACGGCGGCCTCGATGCCCTTCTTCAGCGACATCGGGTTCGCCCCGGCGGCAACATTCTTCAGGCCCTCGCGCACCATGGCCCACGCGAGCACGGTGGCAGTTGTCGTTCCGTCTCCGGCCACGTCGTCAGTCTTCTTGGCGACTTCCTTGACGAGCTCGGCACCGATCTTCTCGAATGGGTCATCCAGTTCGATGTCCTTGGCGATCGAGACACCATCGTTGGTGATAGTGGGCGCGCCCCACTTCTTGTCGAGAACGACGTTGCGCCCCTTGGGTCCAAGGGTCACGCGGACTGCGTCGGCCAGCTTGTTCATTCCGCGCTCGAGGCTGCGTCGGGCCTCTTCGTCGAAAGCGATCAGTTTCGCCACGGGTGATTCCTCCTAGTGCGTCTGCACCTTTTTGGTGCAAAGCAATATTAGCAGTCTCTTGGGGAGAGTGCTAACGGGTCACCCACCGGCAACGGCGGGGACCAACGAGACGATCTCGCCCTCGCCGACCACCGTGTCAAGCCCATCGAGGAAACGAATGTCCTCGTCAGCGACAAAAACGTTGACAAATCGCCGAAGCGAGCCGTTCTCGTCCAGTACCCGCTCGGCGAGCCCGGGGTGGATTACTTCGACGGCTCCGATGGCCTCACGCACGGTGGTCGCCTCGACGGGAATCTCACCCACGCCTCCAACAAGGACCCGCAACTGCCCGGGAAACCTCACCACGACGCTCACGAGGCACCCACCAAGAAATGCTCAGCCAATGCCGACTCTGCCGAGGCCAGAGCCGGAGTGATAGTCGCGGTGACCTGCGCACGCCCAGAGATGGCGTCAAGGGTCTTGAGGCCATGTCCAGAGATAATGGCCACGATCGATTTCTCGGGGTCCATCGAGCCCTTCTCAATGAGTTGGCGCAACGAGGCGATCGTGACACCGCCAGCGGTTTCGGCGAATATGCCCTCGGTGCGGGCGAGTAGCCCGATGCACTCGAGGATCTCCTCGTCGCTGACTGACCCGCAGTCGCCACCACCGCGACGCAGCTCATCGAGCACGTAGAGTCCGTCCGCCGGATTACCGATCGCCAGCGATCGGGCAATCGTCGAGGGACGTTGAGGGATGATTACCTCGGCGTTGTTCCCAAAGGCCGTCGCAATCGGTGAACATCCCGTCGCCTGCGCGCCGAACATTGTGGGCGCCTCACCCTGAACCAGATCGAGATCGATGAACTGGCCAAAGCCCTTGACGATCTTGGTGAACTGGCTACCCGAAGCGAGTGGCACGATTACTTGCTCGGGTAGTTGCCACCCGAGTTGCTCGGCGATCTCAAAGGCCAGCGTCTTGGAACCTTCGGCGTAATACGGGCGAACGTTGATATTGGCAAAGGCCCAGTCGGGGTGCTCGTCGAGCAACTCCACGCACAGCCGGTTGACGTCGTCGTAGTTGCCCTCGACGCCGAGCACCGTACCGCCGAAAATCGCCGCCATGGCGACCTTGGATTTCTCGAGATCCGAGGGAATAATCGTTACGCTCGGCCAGCCGATGGCGGCCGCGTGAGCGGCCACCGAGGTGGCGAGATTCCCTGTCGAGGCGCACGCAGCGGCGCTAAAGCCGAGTCGGCGCGCCGTTGAGAGCGCGACCGAGACGACGCGATCCTTAAACGACCCGGTGGGATTGCGCGTGTCGTCCTTTAACCACAGTTCCTTGACGCCCAAGATCTCCCCGAGGCGCGTCGCTCGGCGTAGCGGGGTCCAGCCCGCTCCCAGGTCGACCGGTTCCTCGCCCGGATCGGGTAGGAGATCGGCGTAGCGCCAGATCGAAGCGGGGCCCGCTTCGATGGACTTTCGCGTCACCGCCCCGCGAGCAGCCACCAGGTCGTAGGCGACCTCGAGGGGCCCAAAACAGAGGTCGCAGACGTACCGCGCCTCGATCGGATAGGCAAATCCACACTCTCGACAGATAAGACCGGTGGCGAAACTCATGACTTCCCTTTCATCGTTCGGCCTTTGGCACCTGGTGTGAAGGGATGATCCCTGGGCTCACACTGGTTGTCGCGACATCGACGGGGCCGTCCCTCAGTCGCTCTTGATGACAAGTTCATTGTGGACCAAAAAGGGTGCGCGTGTCAAATTAGGCGAGGCGCACCGTAGCCTCGACATATGGCCACCGCTGATGTCCCATGGACTCTTGCTCGCGAGACCTACAGCCTCGAGCGCGTCAGCACGCTCAAGGGCGACACGGGCGTCGCGGTGATCGTGTCGGCCAAAGACGAGGCCGCCACGGTGGGCGGCGTCCTTGACAGCGTCCAAATTCACGACCACTTGATCGACGAACTTATTGTGGTCAACGATCACTCCAGTGACGACACCGCGACTGTGGCCGAGCACCATGGCGCGCGCGTGGTGCACGTGCATGGTGCGGGCGGCAAGGGTGCAGCGATGTCCGCGGGTTTTCTCGCCAGCGACGCCGAGCTCATCGTCTTCCTCGATGCCGACGTGACCAACACGACACCCGACTACGTCGCGCGACTAATTCAACCGCTCCTCGAGTGTCCGGCGACCCAACTGGTCAAGGGGTTCTATGAACGCCCGCTGCACCACATGCCTACCGGCGGCGGGCGGGTCAACGAACTCGCCGCGCGGCCCATACTTTCCTTGTTATTTCCTGGGTTAGGGGAAATTCGCCAACCACTGGCCGGAGAGACTGCGCTGCGCCGAGGAGTTCTCGAGACGATCGATCTCGAGCCCGACTACCGGGTGGAGATCGCGCTGCTCATCGACTGTGCGCGCCTCTTCGGTGTGCGCGCTCTCGCCCAGGTCGACCTCGGCATACGCCGTCATCGCAATCGACCGCTCGAAGAGTTGCGGCCCATGGCCGTGGACGTGTTACGCGCCGCGCTCGAACGGTACAAGGTCGACTTACCATCGACACAGTGAGTTACTTGGGCGCGGAGTTGTTGCCCAGGACCACCACCACGTCGTCACCTTGGGCGCCAGCGACCGACGTGAGATGGCCCAGCGGGCGCAGCGAAGACTGACTGACACCAATCTCGGTGGCGATCTCGCGAGCCGCTCGCACCTGGCCGACACGGTAGTAGATGACGGTCTTAGCTTCGGCGGGTCCATTGACCGGCGGCAGCGTGTCCCAGTCTTGGGTCATGAGTCGCTGGGTGTAGGTAGCGGCGAGTGCGGTCACGTTGGTGCCGTTGGCGACCTGGACGCGCACGCGTGACTTAATGACCCGAGTGGAAGCGGGTGTGGTCGTTGACGTGGTCAGAGTTGTCGTGGTGGTGGCAGACGAACTCGAAGCGGGTGACACCGACCTAACCATCAGGAACGTACCGCCAACGAAGAGCAACACAATGACGAGTACAACCGGCAGTGGCGGTTGGTAGTGGGATCCTGCGGCGTGGCCGTCTCGTGGAGAAGAAGAATCGCCGCTCATTGGGTCCAACTCTACGACGATTGCGACTCATTCACTAACGTGGATGCTCTAACGCCGGTGTGGCGCAGTGGTAGCGCAGGCGATTTGTAATCGTCAGGTCGTGGGTTCGAATCCCTCCACCGGCTCTGAGGTCCGTTTCGTGACGTACCCGACTACGAGACGAAGACTTCCACTCGTGAAAACGCCGAATTCGTGCTGTCAGTTACCGATCCTTCGCCCGATACGGCGATTGTGACTCCCGACAGCTTGAGAGCGCGCAACTCACTTCGCAAATAAGTGGCGACCCGATCCGCGCGCAGGGTGCTCAGCGACTTATTCAGGGTCCGAGAGCCGGTGTCCGCGCTATAGCCGAAGAGGGAGACTTTGGTGTATCCCCTGGTCTTGACCGCTGTGGCGAGTGACCGAATCTGCTTCTCCATGCCCGCCGTAAGGGCGACCGTGCGAGCGCTAAAGACTCCCACGACCCCAAATAGCTTTGCGGCAGCCACTTTTTTCCACTGTGCGTAAAGAGTAAAGGTTGACGTGAGGGTGAGAGTTTGACCCGGCAAGTATTTCGTACCCGAGCCATTCGCTTCAGTGTTCCACGATGAAAGCGTGTAACCGGCGCGCACCACGCTCGTTGCCCCGGGCAAGGTGACGGTTGAACTGGATGGACCAGTGAGCGCGTTCAATGATCCGCTACCACCATTCGCCGATAGGGAGATCGTGAGCGACGTCGCAACTGGCGTCCACTGCGCATACAGCGTTAGTGGAGCCGTCAGCGCGAGTGTGGCGCCGAGCGAGTACTGCATCCCTGATCCATCGGCCGCCGTATTCCACGAACTCAGCGTGTAGCCGTTGTACGTAAGTCCAGACAATCCCGGAAGCGTCACAGTCGCATTGAGCTCTCCGCTGAGAGGACCGTCCGATCCGGAACCCCCATTGCTCATGAATTCAATCTCGATCGGAGAGATCTCCGCCCATTGGGCATAGAGAGTCTCGTTCGAAGTAAGAGCTACTGACGCACCTGGCGCATATTCGGTACCAGTTCCGTCGGCCGCAGTGTTCCATCCCGTCAGCGTGAAGTCGGTGCGTGTCAGGTCACTGGCAGATGGGAGGGTGACCGTAGTCCCCGACGGATCTTCTATCGGAGAAACTGAACCCGAACCTCCATTGTCTGAAAACGACGCTGTCACGGTGGCTTCGGGCGTCCACTGCGCGTAAAGCGAAAGATCTGAAGAGAATGAGTACTGCGAGCCATCCGCGTACGAAGTACCGGTACCGTTAGGTGCTGTGTTCCAATCGTCGAACGTATATCCAGCGTTTGAGAACGCGGGACTGAGATTGGCGAACGCGGTGAGGTCCTGAGCCGACGTACCTAACTGATATGTGCTTGTGCTGTCACTTAGACTGTCGTTCTCAAAGAACGTAACTGTGTACGTTGGCGAAATCGCCCCGGTAGCGATCGGCGTGACGATGATCGATGCAGCCGAAAAGACCACCAGAGAAATTGCAATCAATACTCTTCGATGAGCCTGGGTGAAATCTCTCGTCAATGGCGCTCCGTGTCAATCGTTACAATGTGGCTGATGGTCCAACGCAGTCCAGCCACCCCGTCTCGGCATTGAGGACAATCAACCCGGCTGGTTTGCCCCACTGTTCTACCTAGTCACTGCGCCTATTGAGTGAGATTTTTAGACGAGTCGGGGAGAAGTTGTCACTCCACAAAAAATCGAAAACTACAACGACGCGCGACGTTGGCGTGCGACTTCGAACGCAGCAACGGACACGGCGACGCCGGCGTTCAACGAGTTGATGCTTCCCACCTGTGGTATCGACACAACGGCCGCGCATCGCTTGCGAGTGAGAACAGAAAGTCCCTTTTCTTCTCCGCCGACCACGATGGCAACGGGCCCACCGCCTAAGTCCAAGTCGTAGATCGAGTCCTTAGATTCTCCAGCGAGTCCAACCGTTAACACACCGGCCCGATTGAGTTGATCGATCGCCGTGGGTATGCCACCAACGTCACAGAAGGTCAGATACTCGATGGCGCCCGCGGCTGTCTTGGTGACTGAGGGCGAGATCCGCGCCGATCGGTGGCGTGGCAGAACCACGCCAGTCACGCCGGCTCCGTCCGCACTGCGCAGCATGGCGCCGAGGTTGCGGGGATCGGTCACCCCGTCGCAGACCAGAAGAAAGGGCTTGGGCGAGCGAATCAAATCGTCAAGACCAACCGTGTCGAGATCCTGGGCGATGGCCATGACGCCCTGGTGACCGTCGGTTTTCGCTTCGCGATCCAAGCGCGTCCTGGAGATCAGACTGACCGAAATTCGCTGGCGTTGCGCCTCAAACTCAATGGCGTCAAGGATGTCGGAGTCGTCTTGAGCTTCCGCGATGAATATCTTGCGAACGGTGCGACGCTTGGCGCGCAGCAGTTCAAGGACCGCGTGGCGACCTTCAACCTGGTCGCCCCCTACCCCGTCACGATCGCGCGGCTTAACGCGTCGCCCACCGCTCGGCCCAAGATGTCGATCGTTGGGTCGATTGGGACGCCTAGGTCCCCGAGGTGAGGAGGGCCGCGGACTCACGAGTCGACGCCTAACAGGACGATGGCGCTGGCGAGGACGCCCTCGCCTCGACCGATGGCGCCCAGTCCCTCTAGAGTCGTTGCTTTCACGGACACGGTCGTACCGACCACCGCCGAAAGTTCCGTGGACATGGACGACATGTACGCGGCGATCTTCGGGCGTTCGGCCACAATTGTCACGTCGGCCGACTCAACCCAAAATCCCTCGGCGCGTACGAGGGCGAGCGTGGCCTCAAGGAGCCACCGCGACGTGACGCCGCGATACGCCTCGTTGTCGTCGGGAAAGTGGCGACCAAGGTCGCCGAGATTGGCCGCACCCAACAGCGCGTCACACAGAGCGTGCGTCGCTACGTCGGCGTCGGAGTGTCCAGCGAGGCCGGGGCCCTCGGGCACGTGCACCAAGCCCAGCCAGAGCTCACGCTCGGCATCGTCGCTAAAGCGGTGGGCGTCAATGCCTTGGCCGATTCTCACGAGCGACTCCCCGCGCCCAAGCGATCGACGTCACTGGGATGGGTGATCTTGAGGTTCGTCGCCTCGCCGGGAATGACCACCACGAGCCCGCCCATCGCCTCAACGAGCCCCGCGTCGTCGGTCGCCACGTCGCTGGCCGCGTGGGCTCTTTCTAGAACCTCGCGACGAAATCCCTGCGGGGTCTGGACGGCTATGAGTTCCTCACGGTCCAAGGTCTCGATCACGACCGTCTTCTCTCCGTCGAGTGAGACGCGTTTGATGGTGTCGGCGACGGCCAGGCCCGGAATCACCGCGTCCGCGCCCTCTTCGAGGGCCCGCACGATCGCGCGAAAGAGCTCAACCGAAGCGTTGGGCCGCGCCGCGTCATGAACAATCACGATCTCGGCGTCGCCGCAGAGGGCCAGACCATTGCGAACTGAGGCGGCTCGCGAATCGCCACCCGTGACGACCAGGTCGGCGCCTTCACCATCCCCGCGGTACCCCTCGGGAACAACGAGAACGACGAGGTCTGAGACTTCGCGGGCGCGACTCACGCTGCGCGACGCCACGGTGTCACCATCTACGAAGAGGAACTGCTTTTCGCCGCCAAAGCGGGTACCGCGACCCGCGGCCACCACGACGGCCGCGACACTCACGGTTAGGGCAGGACCGAGGCGAGCTTTTCTTCAGCCGCTTCCGTGTCCACGTTGAGGGCGAAGGTCAGCTCCGAGACCAGAATCTGGCGGGCGCGCGTGAGCATGCGCTTCTCACCCGCGCTGAGACCCTTGTCCTTGTCGCGAATCGAGAGGTTCCTCACCACCTCGGCCACCTGGTAGATGTCGCCGGAGCGCAGTTTCTCGGAGTGGTTCTTGAAGCGACGTGACCAGTTGGTGGGCATGCGCGCTTCCTTCTTGCGCAGCACCGCAAAGACTTCCTCGACTTCCTCGTCGTTGATGACGTCGCGCAGGCCAACCGACTCGGCGTTGGCGACCGGTACCATCAGAACCAGGTCGGTGTAGGCGACCTTGAGCTTCAAATAGTCCTGTTTGACGTCAAAAGCCGTCATTTTCTCGATTTTCTCCACGGTGCAGGCTCCGTGGTGGGGGTAGACGAGTCGGTCTCCCTTTTTGTACTTGCGTGGCGCAGTCATTGCCTAGGGCTCCTCAAAGGGCAACGCCCACACAGTTTTGGGGCGTTTGGGGGATTAACTATTTTAGCAGATTTTGGCCCCCGCGTGCCGCGTCGGCGACGGCGCCTGCGAGAAAGGGGCGTCCACCAGCCTTATACCGTGGGACCATGAAGATACGACGAGCCTCGCCCGCCGACGTCGAGGTGATTCACGAACTAATTCGTGATCTTGCGATTTACGAGCGCGCCGAAGGAGAGGTCGACGTCTCGCTCGACGAGATCGCCCAGAGCTTCTTTGGCGCTGAGCCGCGGGTGTTCTGCGACCTCGTGGAGGACGACACGTCGGTCGTGGGGTTTGCCGTGTGGTTCCTCAACTACTCCACCTGGACTGGTCACTACGGGATCTACCTCGAAGACCTCTACGTGCGTCCGGAGTCTCGAGGGAGGGGTTTTGGCAAGGCCCTGCTCGCGGCCCTGGCCCAGGAGTGTGTCAACAATGGCTACACGAGGCTGCAGTGGTCCGCGCTTAATTGGAACACTCCATCCATCGACTTTTATACCGCCCTCGGCGCCGAGGCGATGAGCGAATGGACGCTGTACCGTCTCTCGGGCGGGCCGCTCGAACAGCTCGCGGCGTCGCGGTGAACGCGGCCGTTAGTCTCAGCTCAGCACGTCCAAAGGCGGATCTATGAAGGCAGCGGTTTACTACGAGAACGGCGCGCCGAGCGTCTTTCGCTACGAGGATGTCGTGGATCCGGTACCGGGCGATGACGAGATCCTCATCCAAGTCCACGCCGTCAGCATCGAGGGCGGCGACACGCTGAATCGCCTGCGCGGCGAGTTGCGCACGACTCCTCACATCGTGGGCTACCAGGCCGCGGGCACGGTGCTCGCCGTGGGATCGCGCGTCGCGGACTTCGAGGTGGGCGAACGAGTCGTCACACTGAACTCCGATGGCTCACACGCTGAACTGCGCGCGGCCTACCCCAACTTCACCTGGAAGATCCCCGAGGGTCTCTCCACCGAGGTGGCCTCGGCGGTGCCTACCGCCTTTGGCACGGCCCACGACAGTCTCTTCGAGTTCGGTCGCCTCGCCCAGGGCGAGACGGCCCTGATCCACGCCGGGGCGAGCGGCGTGGGCATCGCCGCGATTCAAATGGCCAAACGCGCCGGCGCAACCGTGCTGGCCACCGCCTCGAGCAACGAACGCCTCGCGCGGCTCGTGGAGTTTGGCCTCGACGCGGGGATCAACTACGTCGAAGATGACTTCGTTGCCCGGGTACGCGAACTCACCGACGGCCGCGGCGCCAACGTGATCGTCGATTCGGTTGGCGGTGAGAACCTGCAAAAGAGCCTGCGCGCCCTCGCGTATCGGGGTCGCTGCGTGAGCATGGGCGACGCGGGCCGCAAGAGTGCCGACGCCCTCGATATCACCCCCATGCGTCAGAGCAATCAGAGCTTCACCAGGTACTTTCTGGGAGCGGAACTCTTCTTTGGCACCCGGGCCTACGCCCAGATCGCTTCAATCCTCGACGACGTCGCCTCGGGTGAACTTCGAGTCGTCATCGACCGCACGTACCCCCTCTCCCAAGCCGCAGAGGCGCACGCATACATCGAGGCTCGAGAGAGTTTCGGACGAGTACTGCTCGTTCCCTAGCTCGCGGCGGGCTCACGCGCGACCGCGATGGCCTCTTCGAGCGAGTGACAGCGTCGTAACGCGACCCCGTCGAGTTGCGCATCGGTGACGGCGGGCACGATGACACTACGCGCACCCAATCTGGCAGCCTCGCTGAGACGACGGGTCATACCCGAAACGGACCTGAGTTCGCCCGCCAGACCAACTTCGCCGATCGCCACCGTGGTGGGAGGCACCGCGAAATTCAGCGTCGCCGAGGCGACCGCCAGGGCGAGGGCGACGTCGACGCCTGGCTCGCTCGCGGCTAGTCCCCCCGCGGTTGCGGCGAATACGTCCAGGCCGCTGGTGTCCACGCCGCAGCGCCCCTCGAGCACCGCGAGCAGCAGCGAGAGACGTGGCGAAGACAACTGGTAGGCGACCCGCTTGGTGGCCCCACTGGCGTGCGCTACCAGGGCCTGGATCTCTACGAGAAATGAGCGCGAACCGTCGTTGGTCACCGTCAGAACGACGCCGGGCACGTCGAGTTGGGGTCCGCGTAGCGAGACTGAAGCGTCGGTAATCTCGCGCAGTCCGTCGGTGCCCATATCGAAGAGACCCACCTCACCGGTCGCTCCGAATCGGTGCTTCTGTGCGCGGAGGGTGCGCAACGACCCGTGGCGATCGCCCTCAATGCGAACCACCGTGTCGACGAGGTGCTCGAGAGCCCGCGGACCAGCGAGTTCCCCGTCCTTGGTGACGTGTCCGATCAACACCAGAGGCGTGCCGGTCGCTTTGGCGACTGAGCACAGTCGTTCGGCCGCCGCGCGCACCTGGGGCACCGAACCCACGACACTGGCGACGCCGTCATCGCTCATGGCTGAGATCGAGTCGATGACGCACAGCGCTCGTGAGCCTTCGCCGAGCAGTTCGGCCGCGGCGTCAACCCGGGTGGTGATCGCCACCTCGAGTCCCGCGGGAATCTCACCGAGTCGGTGGGCGCGTTGGGCGATCTGAGACGCGGACTCTTCTGCTGCGATGAGCAAGACCCGGTGGTCCTGGGCCAAGGCGCACAAAGTCATGAGGGCCAGGGTCGATTTCCCCACCCCGGGTTCGCCGTAGAGCAGCGTCGTCGAGCCCGCCACGAAGCCGCCTCCCAGGACCCGGTCAAGCTCGCCGATCCCCGAGGACGCCAGCTCGCTGGACTCATCGATCACGTCGAGCAACGAACGGGCCACGACGCTCGGCGGCGAGGGCGCCAGCGCGCTCACCTCGTCCAGCGTGTTCCACTGCGCGCACGCACCGCAGCGTCCCTGCCAACGCGGTGCGCTCGCCCCGCAGTCGCGACAGACGTAGCGGACGTGGCCCTTCACGTCGGCGACGCTAGAGGGTAGCTGTGACGCGCCTAGGCGTTGGCGGAGTCTTCGAAGTCCACCGAGGGCGGGAGACCCTCGACGCCTTCGAAGGTGAGGTACGTGCCGTCGTCGCCCTCGGCGGCATCGACCACGATGGTCTGGCCCGCGTGGAACTCCTTGAACAGGATCTTCTCGCTCAGTGCGTCTTCGACGTACTGCTGAACCGCGCGGCGCAACGGACGGGCTCCCAACTCGGGGTCGTAGCCCTTCTCGGCCAAGTAGGTTTGGGCCTTGGCCGACAGCTCCAGACCCAGCCCCTGGGTACCCAGTTGGTCACGCAGGCGCGTAATGAAAAGGTCAGCCACGGCGATGACTTCTTCGCGCGTGAGTTCGTGGAAGACGATCGTGTCGTCGATGCGGTTGAGGAACTCCGGACGAAAGTGAGCCTTGAGCGCCTGGTTGACCTTCTCCTTCATGCGCTCGTGGGATACCGAGTCCGAGCCCTTGCCAAAACCGATGGCGGCCTTGCGCAGGTCGGAGGTTCCAAGGTTCGAGGTCATGATGAGAATCGTGTTCTTAAAGTCCACCGCGCGGCCCTGGGAGTCGGTGAGACGACCGTCTTCGAGGATCTGCAGCAAGGTGTTAAAGACGTCGGGGTGCGCCTTTTCGACCTCGTCGAAGAGCACCACCGAGAACGGCTTGCGCCGAACGGCCTCGGTCAATTGACCGCCCTCGTCGTAGCCGACGTACCCGGGGGGTGATCCCACCAGACGCGACACCGAGTGCTTCTCCATGTACTCGGACATGTCGAGCTGAATCAACGCGTCGGCGTCATCGAAGAGGAACTCGGCCAAAGTCTTGGCGAGCTCGGTCTTGCCCACACCGGTGGGCCCGAGGAAGATGAACGACCCACCCGGACGCTTGGGGTCTTTGAGCCCCGCGCGCGTGCGACGAATGGCCCGGCTCAGCGACGTCACGGCCTCGTCTTGACCGATGACGCGCTTGTGGAGTTCGTCTTCCATGCGCAGCAACTTGACCGTCTCTTCTTCGGTCAAGCGATAGACGGGAATGCCCGTCCACACCGCCAGCACCTCGGCGATGGTCTCCTCGTCCACCAAGTCGAAGGACTCACCACCCGAACTCAGGACCGTGGCGTCGAGTTCCTCGCGCTTGGCCATGAGATCCTGTTCCTTTTGGTCGAGCGCCTTGGCTTGGTCGAGGTGACCGGAGTCCAGGGCCGACTCCTTCTCGCGGCGTAGGCGCAACAGGTCCTCGTCGATCACCTTGGCCGCGGCCGGAGTGTCCATGCGACGGATCCGCAGGCGGCTGCCCGCTTCGTCGATGAGATCAATGGCCTTGTCGGGCAGGAACCGATCCGAGATGTAGCGATCGGACATGTTGGCCGCCGCGACGAGCGCCTGGTCGGTGATCTTGACCGAGTGGAACTCTTCGTAGACCTCGCGCAGGCCCTTGAGGATCTCGATGGTCATGGCGACCGAGGGCTGCTCTACCTTGACGGGCTGAAAGCGCCTCTCGAGCGCGGCGTCTTTTTCGATGTGCTTGCGATACTCGTCGATCGTGGTCGCCCCCACGGTCTGGAGCTCTCCACGCGCCAGCATGGGCTTAAGAATCGAGGCAGCGTCGATGGCGCCTTCGGCGGCGCCCGCGCCCACCAGGGTGTGGATCTCGTCGATGAACAAGATGATGTCCCCGCGGGTACGGATCTCCTTTAAGACCTTCTTCAGACGCTCTTCGAAGTCACCGCGGTACCGGCTACCGGCGACCAACGCACCGAGGTCCAGGGTGTAGAGCTGCTTGTCGGCCAGGGTGACCGGCACCTGATTGGCGACGATGCGCTGCGCCAGGCCCTCAACGATGGCCGTCTTGCCCACGCCGGGCTCGCCAATGAGAACGGGGTTGTTCTTGGTGCGCCGCGAGAGCACTTGCATGACGCGCTCAACTTCTTTTTCACGCCCGACCAGTGGGTCCAGCTTGCCGTCGCGAGCGAACTGCGTGAGGTTGCGACCGAACTGGTCAAGGACCGCCGAACCGCCCGCGGCCTCGGCGTCGCCCTTGGCGCTCGAGCCCGAACTGACCGCTCCGGCCTCCTTGCCGGCCTGGCCGGACATCATTTGGATGACTTGAGTGCGAACGCGGGCCATGTCGGCGCCGAGGTCGTTGAGGACCTGGGCCGCCACGCCTTCGCCCTCGCGCACCAGGCCGAGGAGCATGTGTTCGGTCCCGATGTAGGAGTGACCCAGTTGCAGGGCTTCGCGCAGGGAGAGTTCCAGCACTTTCTTGGCGCGGGGAGTAAAGGGGGGCGAGCCCGGAGAGGGGTTGGTGTTAGCCCCGATGGCCTCTTCCACCTTCTCGCGTACGACATCAAAGGTAACCCCCAAGGCGTCCAGCGCCTTGGCCGCGACACCCTCGCCCTCGCGGATCAGACCCAACAAGATGTGCTCGGTCCCGATGAAGGCGTGGTTCAGATCACGAGCCTCTTCCTGGGCGAGGACCAACACTCGCCGGGCACGGTCGGTGAAGCGCTCAAACAATGGTCATCCTTTGTTCGTTTAAATGCAGTGTACCGGTCCTATAAGTCGTTGAGACTGAGCCCCTCGGACCACCAAGAACGCGTCCTCTAATGTGTTTTGCGTGAACCCCCTAGAGCAGTTAGGGCTGGCGTCGGTCGACGACGACCTCGTTCGACTCGAGGTGTTACTCACCGAGGCTGTCGTCTTTGGCGACCCCTACCTCGACGCAGTGACCACGCACCTGATTGACGCGGGCGGCAAACGACTGCGCGCGTCGTTGGCGATCGCCTCGGCCACCAGCGGCGAGGCCGAGGCCACCCACGAGGATCTCATGGGCGCCGTGTCCCTGGAGTTGATGCACCTGGCCTCGCTCTACCACGACGACGTCATGGACGAGGCCACGATTCGGCGCAACGTCGAGAGCGTGAACGCTCGCTACGGCAACCTCATCGCGATCGTGGCCGGGGACTACCTGATGGCGCGCTCGGCCGGGATCGCCGCCGACCTGGGTGCGCCGGCCGCGAGCCTGCTGGCGCGCACCTTGGCCTGGCTCACCCGGGGCCAGGTCAGCGAAGTGCGCACCGCCTACGCACTGGATCGCTCCGAGCACGACTACTTCGTCGCGATCGAGGGCAAGACCGCTGCTTTGATGTCGTCAAGTTGTCGCATGGGCGCGATGACCGCGAGGCTGTCGGGTGAAGAGACCGAGGCGTTGGCCGAGTTCGGTCGTTGCTTTGGCATGGTGTACCAGCTGCGCGACGACATTTTGGACCTAACGGCAACCAACAACCAGTTGGGCAAGCCCGCGGGCCAGGACCTCGCCGAGGGCATCTACAGCCTGCCGACGCTCTACGCGCTGCGCGACTCACGCCAGGCCGACGAGCTCTCATCGATCCTGGGCCGTCCGCTCGACGACGACGAGCGCGAACACGCGCGAAAACTGGTCGTCGCGACCGACGGAATCGACCGCACCGTGCTCGCGGCGAACCGCTTCCTCGCTGACGCGCACCGCGCCATCGCGGTCTTGCCGAGCGCGAAGTTGCGCGTCGGCTTTACCGCGCTCATCTCGTCGCTCCTCGAAGACCTGCCTCTCTAGCGCTCCGGCTTGAGGGTCGGAAAGGCGATCACCTCTTTGATGTTGGACTCATCGACCAGCAACACCGCGAGGCGATCCAGGCCCAGTCCGAGTCCCGCGGTGGGGGGAAGCCCCCACTCCAGGGCCATGATGTAGTCCTCGTCGATAGCCATGGTCTCGTCTTCGCCGGCCGCGGCCAGGCGCGCCTGGTCTTCGAAGCGAGCGCGCTGCTCGAGCGGATCGTTGAGCTCCGAAAAGCCATTCGAGAGTTCGCGGCCCGCGGCGTAGGACTCGAAACGCTCGGTGAGTTCGTTGTCGCGGCGGTGCCGGCGCGACAAGGGCGAGACTTCGACCGGGTACTCGGTCAAGAATGTCGCGTCCCATAGTGTCTCGTCCGCACGCGCTTCGGCCAGCTCGGCCAAGCAGCGCCCCGCCCCCCACGAGGCGTGGACCTCGACCCCGCGCTCACGCAGGTACGAGGCAAGCTCTTCGCGCGGCGTGTGCACGGAGACCTCGCGGCCCACGGCCTCACTGGCCAGTTCGGCCATCGTGCGTCGGGGCCAGGGCGTAGTCAGCGAGAGGGGACGGCCCTGATACTCGAGTTGCGTGGTGCCCAGCACGTCCATCGCCACACCGGCCACCAGTTCTTCGGTAAAGGACATCATGTCCTCAAAGTCCCAGTAGGCGGCGTAGAGCTCCAGCATGGTGAACTCGGGGTTATGGCGAGGGCTCACTCCCTCGTTGCGAAAGACGCGACCTAGTTCGAAGACTCGCTCGAAGCCACCCACCACCAGTCTCTTCAGCCACAGTTCGGGCGCGACGCGCAGGTAAAAATCGCTGTCAAAGGCGTTGTGCCTGGTCACGAAGGGACGAGCGGCCGACCCCGAGGGGATGGGGTTCAAGATCGGGGTCTCCACCTCCATGAAGCCCGCGGCCCAACACCGCTCGCGTACCGCGCGGACGATAGCGCTACGACGCTGCAGCGAGCGTCGAGTGGTCTCGTTGGCCCACAGGTCGGCCTCGCGGTGGCGATATCGCAGGTCGAAGTCGGCGATGCCCGCCCACTTGTCACCAAAGTTGCGCACCGCCTCGGCCAGGCGCTCCCAGGTCGCGACCCTGACCGACAGTTCGCCGCGCTTGGTGCGCACGACTTCGCCGACGACTCCCACCCAGTCACCCAGGTGCAGTTTGGAGAACTCCTCGAATCTCTCGGCGACACTCTCGAGCGCGAAGAGCTGGATCTCCCCCGTCGAGTCACGCATCGTGGCGAAGGCCAGCTTGCCCTGGCGACGAAGCAAGACGATTCGACCCGCCACGTGCACAACCTGGCCCGACTCGTCGCCGTCGGACAGATGCGCGTAGGCCGCGTGCAGGTCGGCGGCGTACGCGTCGTGGGCGAACTGATAGGGCGTGGTCACGTGGTCTCTTTCGAAAAATTCCTTTCATGCACGATACGCAATCCATGCAGGGTCAACCACGGTTCGATAATCCGCACGTACTTGGTGTGCGGGGCAATAAGACTGGCCAGACCGCCGGTGCCGATCACCGTCGCGTCACCGAGCTCGTCGAGGATGCGCTCGATCATGCCGTCCACCTGCGCAGCGAAGCCGTAGAGCACGCCGCTTTGAATGGACTCGCCCGTAGAACGACCGATCACCGAGCGCGGGCGCACCAGCTCTACCGAGCGCAGGGCCGAGGCGTGGGTGTAGAGCGCCTCGAGCGAGATCGCCACCCCGGGGGCGATCGCCCCGCCCAGATACTCGCCCTTCGCGCTGATCACGTCAAAGACGGTGGCCGTTCCCATGTCGACGACCACAGCCGCTCCCGCGTAGAGGTCGAAGGCCCCCACCGCGTCAGCGACGCGATCAGCCCCCACTTCGCGGGGGTTCTCGTAGAGAATCGGCATGCCCGACTTCGTGCCCGGCCCCATTACGGTCAGCGGCAGCTCCGAGAACCAGCGACCGGCCATTCGACGCAGTTGAGTCGTGACCGACGGCGCCGAGGAACAGATCGCGATCTCGCTCACCGTCGCCTTGAGGTCCAGGCCCTCGAGATCGAGCAACTGGGTCAAGGTCATGGCGTGCTCGTCGGGCGTGCGATCCAACACAGTTGAGGTGCGCCAGTGATAGGCCAGACCGTGCTCGCCACTGGCCCGCGCGAAGCCCATTGCCTCGGGAGACTCCTCTTCGGGCTCACCGAACAGACCGATGAGCGTCTCGGTGTTGCCAACGTCCATCGCGAGCAGCATCAGTTGCTCACCACCGTGACCGGGCCAGTGTCGATCAAACGTACTCCGTCGACGAAACCGGCGATGAGCGCGCGGCGCTCACCGACCTCTCCGTCGCCCGCGGATTCCAGCGTGCGGGGATCCACCACGTCGGCGTAGGCGACCTCGACGCCCGAGTCGTCGAGGATCGTGCGCATTGTCGAGCGCAGGGTGCTCGCGCGCGCACTCGTCGTCGCCACGTACCCCAGGGCGCGTGACAAGCCGAGCGCCCGGCGCCGTCCCTCGGGCGAGAGTCGCG
Organism: Acidimicrobiales bacterium; assembly: GCA_035502215.1. Lineage (GTDB taxonomy): Bacteria > Actinomycetota > Acidimicrobiia > Acidimicrobiales > RAAP-2 > RAAP-2. The sequence goes on from DATJUR010000173.1 coordinate 21,282, forward strand.
CGTTGCGACTCGACAGGGCGAGACCGTCGGGGTCGCGCACGATGGGGCAACCCACCACGTCCACGTCAAAATCCAGGTCGTGCACCAGTTGACGTACGACGGCCAACTGCTGGAAGTCCTTCTCGCCAAAGAAGGCCCGGCACGGCCCGGTCACCGTGAAGAGTTTGGTGACCACGCTCGCGACCCCGTCGAAGTGCCCCGGGCGGCCCGCGCCCTCGAGGACCTCGCCGATGCCCCTCACCGAGACCGCCGTGGGAGTGCAGCGGGGATAGTCGGGCCACATCTCTTCGAGCGTGGGCACGACCAGGCAGTCGACCCCAGCGTGCTGGGCGATCTCGCGGTCGGCGTCGAGGGTACGCGGATAGTGCGCGAGGTCGTTCTCGTCGCCGAACTGGCGAGGGTTCACAAAGACGGTGGCGAGCACCACGTCACACGACTCACGAGCCGCACGAAAGAGCGATGCGTGACCACCGTGCAGCGCGCCCATGGTCGGCACCAGACCGATCCGTCGCCCGCCGGCACGTTCGTCGTTGGCGAACGCGCGCCACTCCGAGATCCGCGTGAGTTCGATCACGAGGCGGAGCTCACTCGACGCTGCTCAGCCAGTTCGAAGGCCACGCGCGCGAGCGCCACGTAGGTGGCGCGCTCAGTCTCGGGGATCGCGGCGAGGTGCGCGTCAATAGTGGCAAAGTCCGAGCGCGAGGCGGGTCCGGTGAGCGCGGAGGCGGCGCCTCGCTCCTCGACGTCGCTGAGTGCTTGGTGGATGAGGGGAACGAAGTCCTCAAACGTGAGACCGGCCGCCTCGGCCAGGACCTCGATGTGACCCATCAGGGCGACGAGGTGATTGGCCGCGACGGTGGCGGTGGCGTGATAGGCGGCGCGCTGATCGTCGCGCAGACGAATGACCCGACCCCCCAACGAGGCCGCGATGGCGTTGACCACATCGTGCCCGTCCACGCTAAAGAGCGCTCCTCGGAGTCGCGCTGCTCCCACCTCGCGTGACGACAGCACCACCAAGGGGTGCATCAACGCCGCGCGCGGGTGACCAGACACTTCGCTGAGCCCTCGCGAGCCCGCGACGTGGACCACGACGCGACTCTCGAGGGGCTCGAGCTGGGCGGCAACCGCGGCAATCTCGTCGTCGGGGACACAGAGCACAACGACCTCAGCGTCGCCGACGCGTTCGAGTTCGTCGTGGTGCACGAGGCGAACCGTATGGCCGACGTCGCCCAAGGCCGTGGCAAACGAGGTGCCGGCGCGTCCGGCGCCCACAATGGCGATGTTCATGTCTGGCTCTCCGTTCCGGCCCCGAGGGTGCCGTTCGGTCGCTAGCGCAACGAAGAGAGTGTACCGAGTTTGGTGACGCGTCCGCTCGCCGCGCGCAACTGGGCGTCACTCACCAGATTCGGGGCCAGCTCGGCCAGCGGTACCAACACGAAGGAACGCTCGTACATCCGCGGATGGGGCACGGTGAGTTCGGGCAGGTCGAGGCGCTCGGCACCCACCAGCAACACGTCTACGTCCAGGGTTCGCGGGCCCCAGCGCACCTCGCGGGTGCGCTGGGCGTCCTGCTCGGCGCGCTGCGCGCACTCGAGCAGTTCGCGAGCACCCCGGCGCGTGGTGAGCTCCACGACCAGGTTCCAAAAGTTCTCCTGGTCCACTCCCCCGACTGGCTCAGTCTCGTAGACCGAAGAGAGGCGATACTCGTCGTCGTGGGCGAGCGCGGGGATCGCTCCCGCCAGGTGGGCGCCGCGATTCCCGACGTTCGAACCGAGCGACAGGTAGGCGAGGTGCACTACGAGCGGGTCACCGTGCAGCGCACGCCAACCGTGGCGACGTCTTCGGGTACGGGCGGGCGCAGTTTGCGCACCGCGACCGTGACCGCGTCGATCTCGTCGTCGTAGGCAAGGACCTCGCGCGCCACGCGGTACGCCAGGGTCTCGAGCAGCAAGAACTCCCCGTCGCGCGCCACTCGCGTGGCCAGCGAGAGGACCTCGGCGTAGTTCGTGGTCTCGGCAAGGTCGTCGCTCATCGCCGCCGCCTCGAAGTCACGCAGGATGTCGATGTCCAAGGCCAGCGGCTGAGCCCGATCGCGTTCTTCGGCGAGTACCCCCACCACCGCCCCCACGCGCAGCTCACGCAGCTCGATGACGTCACTCACGCGCGTCCTCGGGCAGATCCATCAGCACCGAGCGCCCGTCGGGACCAATCGAGCGCTTAAAGAGCCGCTCGACCAGGGCGATGGAAGCCGGGACCGTGGCCACCTTCTGGCTCCAGACCAGATAGCCCGCAACGACACCGAGCAGTCGATCCGAGACTTCGTCGCCGTGCAGCAGCACGGTGGTGTTGTTCTCCATGCAGTGGGCGACGTCCTGGTAGCAGGCCTCGAGGACGTCGCGTTGGTGCGCGCCGCCACGCAAGGCGTAGTGCCCGGCGCTCAGGCCGTGCTCGAAGTAGGCGTTGGCGTTTTGCATGCTCGGCAAGATCGAGATCACCCGGCCGAATCCTTGGTGCTTGAGCCACAGCAGTTCCTCGTCGCGACGCACCTGGCGATGCACCGTGGTCGAACCACCGGGCCGCTCGGAGACCGCCAGGATCCCCTTGTAGATCCAGGTGAAGCCGCGCGGCTCAATGCCCGCCGCCCACTTGCCCTTCACGGGCTCAGGACCTCGCGGCGCGCCACGAGCAGATCGCGCAGCTGTACCGTCTCTCGCACGTCGTGCACGCGCACCATACTGACCCCTTGCACCAGAGCCCAGGCCTCCGTGGCCAGTGACGCCTCGAGGCGCTCATCGACTTCGAGGGTAGCGCGACCGAGCTGGCGCAGGAAGCTCTTGCGGCTGGTGCCAATGAGCACGCCCGCGTCGTAGCGACCGGCCATCGCCACGAGGTGATCGCAGTGGGCGAGCAACGTCAGGTTGTGCGCGACGGTCTTGCCGAATCCGATCCCCGGGTCGAGCCAGAGTTGTGCGACCCCCGCGCGTCGGGCGCGCTCGGCCACACCGGCCAGATACTCACTCACTTCACCCACCACGTCGTCGTAGTGCGGATTGACCTGCATGACCCGCGAGTCGCCTTGACGATGCATGGCGACGTATCCCGCACCTAACTCGCCGGCCACGTCGCCCAGCGTCGACGAAACGTCATTGAGTACACTCGCGCCGGCCTCGATCGCGGCGCGCGCGACCGACTCTTTCTGAGTGTCGATCGAGACCGGCCCCAGTTGAGCGAGGGCCGCCACGACGGGCACCACACGGCGGATCTCTTCTGCGGGCTCAACCGGCTCTGCCCCGGGGCGCGTGGACTCCCCGCCCACGTCGACGATGTCCGCGCCCTGGTCGAAGTGGTCGCGTCCGCGCGCAATGGCCTCGTCGGTGGCGAACGTGCGCGAGAAGGGTACGAAGGAGTCGGGCGTCACGTTCACGATGCCCATGACCGCGGGCCTCAGCGCCACGTAGACCTTCGTTGGTGGATGTACTCCAACGCCTCGGCGCGAGTCTTGGCGTCGTCGCGAAAGATCCCCCGCACGGCCGAGGTGACCGTGGTCATACCGTCTTTTTTCACCCCGCGCATCGACATGCAGAAGTGCTCGGCTTCGATGACGACGATCGAGCCTCGAGGCTGGAGTTCGCGTTCGATCGTTTCGACGATGTCGGTGGTCATGCGCTCTTGGACCTGGAGTCGACGAGCGTAGCCCTCGACCACGCGGGCCAGTTTTGACAAGCCGGTGATGCGTCCGCTGTCGCCGGGCAGGTACGCCACGTGGGCCACGCCCACGAAGGGCACGAGGTGGTGCTCGCACAGCGAGGTGAAGGGAATGTCGCGCACCATGACCATCTCGTCGTGTCCGATCTCAAAGCCCACGCGCAGGTGCTCGCCCGGGTCTTTTTCCACGCCCTTAAAGAGCTCGGCGTACATCTCGGCCACCCGGCGCGGCGTGTCAATGAGGCCCTCACGCTCGGGGTCGTCGCCGATCGCCGCGAGCAGCTCGCGCACGAGTTCTTGGACCCGCGGTTGGTCGACCACCTAGGCCTCGCCGACAAAGGTGTAGATCGCGTCGAGGTTGCGGTAGCGCTCGGCGACGTCGAGGCCATAGCCCACCACGAAGTCGGCGGGAATCGTAAAGCCGACGTACTTAAGGGACTGCTCGACGCGCTGTTCGCCCTCTTTGAGCAGCAGCGCACAGACCTCCAGGCTCGACGGGGCGCGCGCTCCCAGGTATTGGCGCAGGTAGTTGAGCGTGAGACCCGAGTCCACCACGTCTTCGACGATGAGCACGTCGCGATTCGTCAGATCAACGTCCAGGTCCTTGACGATGCGCACCACCCCACTGGTCTTGGTGGCCGCGCCATACGAAGAGACCGCCATGAAGTCGACCTCCACGGGCAGTTCGATGGC
>DATJUR010000174.1:0-4047 GCA_035502215.1 Acidimicrobiales bacterium
ATCAAGAAGCCCTCCATGCGCGCGCGCCGCACGATGAGCATGGACGTATTCTCGATGCCGCGTCGTGGTCCCTGCACGTTGTACTGCGAGATCGCACCGCACAGCACGACACGTGCGTGCATCGCAAGATTTGCCAGGACCGCATCGAGGATCTCGCCACCCACGTTGTCGAAGTACAGGTCCACTCCCTGGGGGCAGGCCTCGCGCAGCCGCGTGCGAAGGTGATCCTCGCGGTAGTCCAGACACCCGTCAAAGCCATACTCCTCGACGACCTCAGCGCACTTCTGGGCTCCCCCGGCGATACCGATCACGCGGGCACCGTGAGCCTTGGCGATCTGGCCGGCGACTGAGCCAGTCGCCCCGGCCGCGCCCGAGACCACTACGACGTCACCCGACTGCACTTTGCCGACGTCGGTCATGCCGAAGTAGGCGGTGATACCGGTCACGCCCAGCACGTTCATGACGGTCGCCAGATCCAGGCCCAGTCCCGCGGGGATGACCGAAAAGCGCCGCTCGTTTGTGGCCAGAACCCACTCCTGCCAACCGGTCATGCCAAAGACGAAGTCACCCTCTTGATAGCGATCGCTTTTGGACTCGACGACCACGCCGACGCCGCTGCCGCGAATCACGTCACCCAATTGAATGGGCGGCAGATAACCTGGCGCGTCGTCCATCCACGTACGAATGGTCGGGTCGATGCTCAACATCGCCACCTTGATGAGAGCCTCGCCGTCGCCGCACTCGGGTCGAGGTGTCCTGACGAGCGTCGTCGTCGACTCGCTCGGCGCGCCGTGAGGGCGCTCGGCGAGGAGAATCTGGCGATTGTCCATGAGGACTCCTTTGGAGCGAGGTGCCCCCCACACTAAGTCGCGCGTCGACGTGCGTGGGGTGTTAGGCGACGCGCGCGGCGCGCACCCGATGGATCACTTCATCCACGACGTCGCTGGTCGACGCGTCACCACCGAGGTCGAAGGTGCGAATACCGTCTCGGGCCGTCGACAACGTCGCTTCGCGAATCGCCACGGCCCCGCCCGCGCAGTCGGGGTAGCCGCGATAGCCCGCGTGCTCCAGCACCGCCGCGCAGGCGAGCAGCATCGCCATGGGGTTGGCCACGTTCTTTCCCTCCAGGGAGGGAGCGGTGCCGTGGGGCGCCTCGGCCATGGCGACGGTCGGCTCGAGATTCTCGTCGAGCGAGAGCAACACGGACTCTGCGCCGGCAATCGAGCCGAACATCGCCAGCACCAGGTCGCTGAGGCAGTCACCGTCGCGGTTGAGGGCGGGAATGACCACCGGACTGTGCCAGCCCTCGGTCATGAGACCGGCGTAGGCCGCGTCGATCAGCATGGGACGATACGCCACGTCGGGGTGACGGGCCGCGGCTTCGTCCATCTCTTCTTTGAGCATTCCCTCGTAGGTCGGCGAGACCGTCCACTTCGGACCGCCGTAGACGAGACCACCCAACGATCGGGCCGATCGAAAAGAGAACTCGGCGACTGACTGGCACACCGAACGTTCGATGCGCTCGGTGCGCCACGCCTCTTCCCCCCGAGTGCCGGGCGGGCCGTCTCGTCCCTCGCGGGCGCCGTAGGCGTCGCCTACCGCCATGCGCACTACCACCACCGGATGGCTGAGCGCGACGATCGGGGTGACCCCGGGGATCCGGCGGCCGGTTCGAACGATGACCTTGCCGTCGATGCCCCGGCGCAATATCTGGTTGGGGGACCCCACGCCGCCGCGCTCGGGCGGGGTGACGGTCGCTGCCTTAAGACCCAGGCCCGTCTCGCGCATCGCTCGGGCCGCCTCGCGAACCACGCCGTTGTCGCTCTCCTCGCGCGCGCGAAGCGAGAGATCGAATCGCACCAGGTCGACCGTGGCGCCGAGCACCGAGGGATCAAGGACGCGCAAGGACTCTTCGAGTAGCTCCTGGCCGGTCTGATCACCCTCGCAGACAACAATCGTGGGCCGAGACATGACAACTCCTTCGCGTTCATTGAACACACTAGAGAGTGCCAAGACGGCCTTTGGCTAGCTGAGTCGAGTCACCTCAACGGTCACGCCGAGGGAACTCGCAGGGTCCCCGTGGTAGATGCCCTTGAGGGGCGGCACGTCGGAGTACTCACGACCTCGAGCGACCGCGACGTGCCCGAGTCCCACGACGCCGGCGTTGGTGGGATCGACTCCGCGCCAGTCGCCGGCGAAGTACTCGAGCCACGCGTGGCTCTCGCCCACTACCGTCTCGCCCACCGCGGCGTCCGGGTGGGGGTGCATATAGCCCGAGACGTAGCGGGCCGGTACCCCCGCGCTACGCACCAGGGCGAGCGTGACGTGAGTGAGGTCTTGGCACACGCCCTTGCCCTCATCCCAGGCGTCTTGGGCGCTGGACGTCACCTGGGTAGCGCCGCGCACGTACTCCAGACGCTCGCTCACCACGCCGAGCGCGGCGTCGACGATGGACCTGAGGTCGCGCGCCGGCCTAGTCAGCTCGCGAAACTCCTCGAGCACTTCGGGCGCCAGCAACGTGTGCGGCGTTGGCGCAAGGTACTCGACGTACTGATCGATCCAGTTCGGGTCGAGCAGAGTCGACGCGTCGACCTCGACCTCGAGCTCCTCACGCTCCCGGGTCTCGACGGTCGCGTCGGCCACGACTTCGAGGCGTTCGTGACTCTCGTGAAGATCGAAGGTGGTCACGATGGTGTCGAAGTAGTCCCGATAGGTTGACTGCAGCGCGTAGGGGGTAATGGTGAGCGAAGAGAACTCGACGCGTTGGCGCGGTAGCGAGAGTGGCGTCATGCGCACCTCGTTGTAGGAGGAGTCGGCCGCGCCGGCGTAGGAGAACCCGGTCACGTGTCGCACGTGCAGTCGCATGGACGCGCTCACGTGCCCTGCCCGCTCGCCCAGTTGATCGCCACGACGTTGCGAAAGTAGCGCTCGGTGATCTGATCGTTCGCGGTAGCGCTCGTTTGCTCGAGCAGATCCAGGATCTCGGCGAGTTCGCGCAACGCCGCGCTCGGGTCCATGTACTCCAGACGGGTTTGAGTAAGTCGGATCGTGAGTCGAGCCTGGTTGACGTCTCGATCCGTCGGGCCGACCTTGGAGAGTTCGTCCAGGCACCGGTCGGCCACGGCGAGCGAGTAGTAGGCGGAGCGAGGAAAGTCCCGATCGAGTAGGAGGAACGAGGCAATTTCCTCGGGGCTCGCCACCTGGACCGACGCACGCAGGAACGACTCCATGGCTCCGGCGGCGCGCAACAGCGTGAGCCAATCGGGGGTGTCATCACCCGCGAGCAGGCGCCCTTCCAACAGACGCGCCGACATGTCAATGCGCTCCAGGCTGCGTCCCAGGAGTAAGTACCACCAGGTTTCGTCGTGACTGATGGTGGCGTCGGCGAGTCCAGCAAAGAGTGCGCTGCGCTCGCGCACGTAGGCCAGGTAGTTCGCGGTGCCAACGCGCCGCGCGCGCCGATGCACGGCGGGTAGCTCGTTGCGCGTCGCGTTGAGGCAGACCCACATCTCCGACGAGATCACCTCGCGAGCTCGCCGAGCGTTCTCGTAGGCGGCGAGCAAGCTGCCGGTGATGGCGGTGGGGTTGAGCGGGTCGTACACCAGATGCTCGAGGACCATCGACTCGCTCACCACCGGTTCGTCGATCTCCATGCCCAAGATCGCGAACAGTGAGCGACAGGCCAGTTCGGGGTCGCCGAAGGGATCTTCGGCGATGCGATGAATGTAGGCATCGACGATCCGCGACGTGTCGTCGGCACGTTCCACGTATCGCCCCGTCCAGTAGATCAGTTCGGCGAGCCGAGAGAGCATGGGTCGAGTCACTGGTTCGTCCCCGTACTGGGCGGCCCCGCTTGACGCTCCATGCCTTCGAGATGCGGCATCGGCGCGGCCACGTTCACCTCGAGCGATCGCGAGGGACGATCCGCGTCCGCCAGCACCCACGTGTCCTTCGATCCACCGCCCTGGCTCGAGTTGACAATCAGCGCTCCCTCGCCCAAGGCGACCCTGGTGAGCCCGCCGGGTAGCACCCACACCTCGTCGCCGT
>DATJUR010000175.1:0-13218 GCA_035502215.1 Acidimicrobiales bacterium
GCCCAGGTCGTCCAACTCTTCACTGCCCAGGGGCTCGTCCCGACGCTGAAGTATCACCCGGTCCGCCGCTAGCTCAACGCGGTCTAGCGTGGTCCCATGGCCCGCCATCTCCTGGTGACCAACGACTATCCACCCAAAACCGGCGGTATCCAGACATATCTTCATGAACTCTGGCGTCGACTGGAGAGCGGACGCGCTGTTGTGCTCACTGCCTCGTCGCACGAGGGCGCCGGCGCCTTTGACTCTCTAAGCGACGTGGTCATCGAGCGGGTGCCAGCGTCCACCTTGTTCTTCCCGTCGTGGCGCGCGTATCGCGCCATCGAGGCGGCCATTGCTCGTCACCAGCCCGAACTGGTCCTGCTCGACCCGGCCTGGCCCCTCGGGCTGCTCGGGCCACGACTGTCACGGCCCTTTGGCGTGGTGCTGCACGGCGCCGAAGTGACGATTCCAAGCCGGCTCCCTCTTGTCGCCTCCTCCCTGCGCTACGTGCTTCGTCGCGCGCGGGTCGCCATCTGTGCCGGAGCGTTTCCCGAGCGCGAAGCGCGCCGCAACGCCGCCGAGTACTTGTGTCCCGTCATTCAGATTCCGCCGGGTACCGATACGTCGGTCTATCACCCCCTGAGTCGAGACGAGCGGCGCGAGGTTCGGCGGGCACTGGGGTTCGTCGAGGACGACTTCGTGATCGCCTCGTGGTCGCGGCTCGTGCCCCGCAAGGGATTTGACACCCTGATTCGAGCGAGCGCCCAACTGCGAGAGAGTCATCCGACCCTGCGAGTCGCCATCGGCGGAAAGGGTCGGGATCGAGCTCGTTTGGAGAAATTGGCGACGCGTCTGAACGCTCCGGTGACGTTCCTTGGGTACGTGCCCGACGCCGAACAGAGCCGCTGGGTCGGCGCGTGTGACCTGATGGTCATGGACTGTCGCAGCCGGTGGGGGGGGTGGGAACAGGAAGGATTTGGAATCGTCTTCATCGAAGCGGCCGCCGCGGGACTCATGCCGGTGGCCGGTCGATCTGGCGGTAGTCAGGACGCCGTGCACGATGGTCGCACCGGGGTCGTGATCGACAACCCACGCAGCGTCAACGAGTTGGCGGGAGTCATCGCGACGCTCATGGGTGACGACGATCTTCGTGATCGCCTCGCCCGATACGCGCTCGAGGTGGCGCGTGATCGCTTTGACTGGAACCGCCTTGCCGCAGAACTCTCGCGCCAACTCGATCGCTACGATCGCGGCCGGCGCGCCGAACACGTCGCCTAGGGTTGATCGCCATGGAGACAACGTGACCCAGCGGGCGACGGAGTCGATCGTGGTTCGCGCGTCGCCCGAGGTCGTCTACCGGGTGGCGACCGACTTCGAGCACTACCTCGACTGGGTGAGTGAGCTCAAAAAGATCGACGTCTTAGAGCGCGACGCGATCGGTCGGCCAGTGGAAGTGGAGTTTCGTGCCGCCGCCTTCGGGCGGTCGACGACGTACACGTTGCACTACGACTACAGCCGCGCGCCCGAGGTTCTCGCGTGGCACCAGACACGAGGCGACGTGACGTCGTCACTCAATGGTGAATATCGCTTCGCCCCCTCCAAGGAGGGCACGCTGCTCACCTACGATCTCGAGGTGGAACTTTCCGTACCGATTCCCGCGTTCGTTCGCGCGCGCGCTGCCTCGCGCATCCAGGCCCAGGCGCTGCGCGAACTCAAGGCCCAAGCCGAGGCCGCCCGGTGAGCAACGTCGCGATCGGCATCGACGTGGGCGGCACGAAGGCGCTAGCTCTGATGGTGGCGCGCGACGGTCGGGTGATTGCCGAGATGAACTCGCAAACGCCTCACGACGTGGGTCTGGCCGCGGGTGAGGCCACGGCCAAGGTCCTCGTCGAGCAGGTCAACGAGCTCTGTTCTCGCCAGTCTCTGGACCCCTCTCAGGTGCCCATTGGAGTGGGACTGCCGGGCATGATGCGACGTGACGGACACCTCGCGTTCGCCCCCAATCTGCAGAGCGCCTCGGGGGCGGATCTCGGCGCCCAGTTGGGCGACGCGCTGGGCAACTCGCGGGTGTTCTGTGAGAACGACGCCAACTGTGCCACCCTGGCCGAACACGAGTGGGGGGCCGCTCGGGGTCTGTCGGACTTTGTGATGGTGACCCTGGGTACGGGGATCGGCGGGGGCATCGTGGCCGACGGTCAACTGGTGCGCGGGCGCAGCGGCTTCGCCGGTGAGATTGGCCACATGGTCGTCGAAGCTCGCGGCGCGGCGTGTTCGTGCGGCGGGCGTGGGTGCTGGGAGCGCTACGCCTCGGGCGGTGGGCTTCATCGCCTGACCCGCGAGGCCGCCCTCGAAGGTCGGCTGCCCGAACTGGTGGCTCGATGCGGCGGCGACTGGCGTGCGGTGCGCGCCGAAGACGTCTCGCGAGCGGCCTCGGAGGGCGTGGACGAAGCGGTGGCCCTGATGCGCGAGGTGGGTTGGTGGCTCGCTCTCGGGCTGGCCAATCTGGCCGCGATTTTGGACGCGGGCCACTTCGTGATCGGAGGGGGACTGAGCGAAGCCAGCGAACTGGTGTTGCCGGCGGCGCGCGACTATCTGGCCGACTTGGTCGAGGGCTACGAGATGCGCCCCACCATCACGGTGACCACCTCGCTCTTCGGAGCTCGTTCGGGTGCGATGGGTGCGACGCTCGTGGCCTTCGAAGGGGCATGAAACTCGGCGTTCTGCTGCCCACGTTTCAGGACAGCCCCGACAAAGCTCTGGCCTGTGCGAACGACGCCCTGGCGGGCGGGATCGACGGGGTGTTCGCCTACGACCATCTCTTTCCCATCGGTTCGCCCGAGCGTCCCACCCTCGCTCCGTTGCCGGTCTTGGCTGCGATCGCTGCGCGCACGCCCCTGACGGTGGGCACGCTGGTCGCGCGCGTCGCCCTGGTGAGTCCCGCTCAACTCGTCGAGCAGTTCACGACCCTTGAGGCCCTCGCTCCCGGTCGAGTGATTGCGGCTCTGGGCACCGGTGACAAACTCTCGAAGCCCGAGCATGACGCTTACGGCATCGAGGACCCCAGCGAGGACGAGCGCCACCGGCGCCTACGAGAAGTGGCCCGGTCGCTCTCGTCGCACCTGCCGGTGTGGATTGGTGCGGGGGCGAGCTCGACGAACGCCATCGCGCGCGAGTGCGGTGTGGCACTTAACTTCTGGGGCGTGAGTGCGTCGAGGCTCAGTGAGGCGGCCCGCGACGGCGAGGTGACTTGGGCCGGCCCGCTGGACGGTGACGTCCACCAAACGCTCAGTGCCCTCGAGGCGGCGGGCGCGACGTGGGCGGTCGCGGGTACCCCGGCGCCGATCGAGGCGATGAAGCGCTGGAGGGCGCTCCAGTAACGTTTCGTGATGGAGTTTCGACGCGTCACCGGCTTGCCGCCCTACGTCTTTGCACAGATCAACGCCCTTAAGGCCAACGCGCGCGCGAACGGGCGCGACGTCATCGACTTTGGCTTCGGTAACCCTGATCTGCCCAGTCCCGACGTGGCCGTTGAGAAGTTGGCCGAGGCCGCCCGGAACCCCAAGAATCACCGCTACAGCGCGAGCCGCGGCATTCCGAACCTGCGCCTGGCGATCGCCACGCGCTACAAGGAACTCTTTGACGTCGATCTCGATCCCGAGCGCGACGTCGTCACCTCAATCGGGGCCAAGGAGGGCTTCACGCACCTCATGTGGGTGCTGCTGGGCCCCGGCGACAGCGCGATCGTGCCCAGCCCGAGTTACCCGATCCACCTCGCGGGTCCCGGCTTCGCAGGGGCCCAGGTCATTACGGTGCCGATGCTCGACCCCGGAGCGAGTACCAACGACCCCGGCGAGGACTTCTTCGCCGGGCTGCTCGCGGCCTGGGAGCGCGCTTCGCCCAAGCCGCGGGTGATTGTCGTGTCCTTTCCCCACAACCCCACCAGTGCGTGTGTCGACCTCGCCTTCATGGAGCGACTGGTGGCCTTCGCCCTCGAACACGAGGTCGTGGTCTGCCACGACTTCGCCTACGCCGACCTCGGCTTCGACGGATACCGACCGCCGTCGATCCTGCAGGTGCCGGGGGCCAAGGAGTGCTGCGTGGAGCTCTATACGCTGACCAAGTCCTTCTCGATGGCGGGTTGGCGGGTGGGCTTTGTGCTCGGCAATCCCGAGATCGTCGCGGCGCTCACCAAACTCAAGAGCTACCTGGACTACGGGACCTTTCAACCCGTCCAGATCGCCGCCATCGTGGCGATGAACGAAGCCAAGGAGTACCCCGACGCGCTGCGCGCCATCTACCAGTCGCGCCGCGACACCCTTATCGAAGGGCTGAACCGCGTGGGCTGGCCGGTCAGCGCGCCGAAGGGTTCGATGTTCGTCTGGGCGCCGATACCCGAGGCCTACCGCGACCTGAAGTCCCTGGCGTTCGCGCGTCTGCTCATCGAAGACGCCGACGTGGCCACCAGTCCCGGCGTGGGCTTTGGCGAGGGGGGAGACGACCACGTGCGATTCGCGTTGATCGAAAACGAGCTGCGCACCCACCAGGCCGTGCGCAACGTGCGTCGCGCGCTCACCAAGCTCACCTAGGGCAGACCCGCTCCGCGAACCGCGACCTCGGCCATCTCGATGCGACCCAGCAGCGAGTCAGCGATCGTGAATCGATCACTGGTGGGAGCCGTCATGACGTAGAGCGACCGGCGCTCCTCGCCCCCGAGCATGCAGGCAAAGGCGATCTGAGATGTCGTGACGACCCCGGTGATCTCGCCGCCTTCTCGTACTCGCAGACACTGGGGGGCAATGGCGTTGGCGAGCCAGATCTGCCCCTCGTCGTCCAGGCACATGCCGTCGGTGTAGACGGCCTCTAACTGAGCCCAGACCCGACGCTGAGACAAGGTTCCGTCGGCCGCAATGTGAAAGGCGCTGAGACGACACGAGAGCGTCTCACCCACGATCAGAGTGGCGCCGTCGGGGGTGATGACCGAGCCGTTGGGAAAGTCGAGGTCCGGTACCACTTGGAGGACCTTTCCCTCGGGCGAGATCACGACCAGGTTGGAAGCGGGTGGACGATTCTGCATCAAGCCCTCGGCCCCAACGTCGCGCAGCACTGCATCGAGATCGAAGCCGAAGTTTCCCACGTACGAGACGCCCGTGGCCGAGGTCACCATGTCGTTGGCCCAAAAGCCGCAGTACTGGGTGATATCGCAGAACTCCGAGGGGTGCTCACCCGAAAAGCGCAGCACCTTGTGATCGGTCATCGACACGCACAGAAGATCCCCACCGGGCAGCCAACCCAGCCCCGAGGGCTGGCCCAGCACCACGTGCTCGAGGCGCTCCTCACCCGCCACGTCCATGGAGTACACGCCGCGGCGATAGAAGTCGGAGTACCACAGGCGTCCGTCGTGCCAGCGCGGGTCCTCACCGAAACTGAGACCTTCGCGCACGATGCGAGCCGCCTGCGTCTCCACGCCACCCCCTGGTCTCACGAACCTATCAAGTTCGTTCGAGCGCCCTCATCCACGCGGCGTAGCCAGCGTCCACGAAGAGTGGATCACCGGGCTCGAAGCGCGCGCTGGCGTGCCAGAGGTCGCTCAACTCCTCGAGGGACCCAAACACTCCCGCCCCGAGTCCGGCCATGCTGGCCGCCCCTCGCGCGGTCGCTTCGAGGGTGGAACTACGCAGCACGCTCGTGCGCGAGTTGGTGGCCTGGAGCTCGAGGAGCAGATCCATCGCGGCCGCGCCGCCGTCGCAGCGCAGCTCGTGGGGCACCACGCCACCCGCGACGAAGGCGTCGGTCATCGCGCGTACCTGATACGCGAGAGCCTCGACGAGCGCGCGCGCTATCTGGCCTCGCCCCACTCCTTGGCTCAGCCCGCTGATGGCACCGCGGGCCCCGGCGCGCCAAAACGGTGACCACAATCCGGTAAAGGCCGGCACGAACTGGGCGCCGGCCGAGTCGTTGACCGAGCGGGCGAGCGCTTCGAGGTCGCGCGACGCCTCGATGACACCCAGTTCGGCTAACCACTGAATCGCCGCTCCGGCGACGAAGGCCGAACCTTCGAGGGCGTAGGACGCACGACTCTCATCGAGCTGCCAGGCGACAGTGGTGATGAGTCCGTCGATCACCGCCGGGACACGCTCACCGGCCTGGGCGAGGACGAAGGCCCCGGTGCCGTAGGTGGCCTTGACCATGCCCACCTCGAAGCACGCCTGGCCGAAGAGGGCGGACTGTTGATCGCCCAGAACACCCGTGATCGGAACTCCCGCGAGGGAGGGAAGGATATCCGCGTTCACGCTGGCGAAGTGGGCGTTCGAGGCCCTCACGTCGGCCAACATCGAGCGCTCGACTCCGAAGAGATCGAGCATCTCGCTCGACCACGCGCGCGACGTGAGGTCGAGTAGGCAGGTGCGCGACGCGTTGGAGGGGTCAGTAAGGAACTGGCCTTGGTCGACGCCTCCGCTCAGGACCCACACCAGCCAGGTGTCCACCGTGGCGAAGGCCGGTATCCGGGCGCCGTCGGCCAGGCCGCGCTCGAGCATCCAGCGCATCTTGGTGGCCGAGAAATACGCGTCGAGCACCAGACCGGTTCGTTCGCGCACCAGGGGTCCGTGCCCCTCGGCATCGAGGCGCTGGCACATCTCGCTGGTTCGGCGGTCTTGCCAGACGATGGCGCGACACAGCGGTTCGCCACTGTCGCGATCGAAGCCCACGGTCGTCTCGCGCTGATTCGCGATGCCCAGGGCGATCACGCGGTGTGAGAGGCTGCGCACCCGCTGGGCCACGGCGTCGAGGGTGGCCACGGCGAGCTGAGCGATCTCCAGCGCGTCGTGCTCGACTTCGCCGGGGGAGGGGAAGAACTGGGTGAGTTCGCGATACTCCTCGTCAACGACCCTAAGGTGCTGGTCGAAGGCGACGCTGCGGATCCCCGTGGTGCCCGCGTCCAGGGCGAGGATCAGGTCCATTGGCTCAGGCTACCCAGCCCCCCAGGACCGTCGGGTCCTCGGGGACCTCGGTTGCGCCCGGCGACGGCGGTGGGTAACATACAACCAAATGGTTGTAGATACGTATTCGGTCGAGGCCATCGACCGGCTGTTTCACGCCCTCTCGGACGCCACCCGTCGCGACATTCTGCAGCGATCACTCACCGACGAGCAGTCGGTGTCGGCCCTGGCGAGCCACTACGACATGAGCTTCGCGGCGGTCCAAAAGCACGTCGCGGTTCTAGAGCGCGCGGCCCTGGTCACCAAGCAACGCCGCGGGCGCGAACAGATTGTGCGTGGACATGAAGCGACCATTCGCTCCGCTCAGGGTGTGCTGGAAGTGTACGAAGACCTGTGGCGTCAACGGGCCAGTCAGATTGCGGGAATACTCGCCACGCAGAAAGGAAAGCCATGACAGTAATGAGTTCCACCAGGGACGTCAGCGACCTCACGTTGGTCTTCGTGAGCGAGTTCGCGGCCACACCCGAACAACTCTGGGAGGTGTGGGAGAACCCGCGGTTGCTCGAGAAGTGGTGGGGGCCTCCTACCTACCCCGCCACGTTTGTGCGACACGACTTCGTCGAAGGGGGTGAGTCGCGCTACTACATGACGGGTCCCGAGGGCCAGATCGCCGCGGGCTGGTGGCGCATCGAGTCGATCGACAAGCCCAACTCGCTCAGCTTCGCCAACGGGATCGCGGGCGAGGACGGCGAGCCGCACCCCGAGATCGAACCGATGGCCGCCTCAATGAGCCTCCAAGCGATCGCGGGCGGGACCCGCATGACCGTCACGAGCCGCTTCGCCAGTGCGGGACACATGCAACGGTTCCTCGAGATGGGCATGGAAGAGGGAATGGGCCAAGCGCTCGCCCAGATCGACGCCCTGCTCGGCTAGCCACTCGCGAACGGCGTCGGTCGTAGCCTCGAGCCCGTTACCTATGCTCGAACGGTGCTCGCCGTTGTCACGACCTCGGCGAATGGCGAACAGAGGCGGGTCCACAAGTGAGCGACGTGACGATCTCTCCGGCGCTGCGAGGTGTCGTCTTTAGTGGTTTGGCCCTCGCCCCCGCGGGCGCCAACGTGGTAATGCAACTCGCCCAGCTACCGGTGGGTCACGGCGTGGCCGAGAGTCGCGTCGAGAGTGGCGCACTGACCCAGCATCCGATCAAGAGAACGCGCACCACGCTGGGCTACATCGTCGCGGTTCTACTGGGTGACGACGAGATGCGCGAGTACATACGCCGCGAGGTCAATCGCCAGCACCGCGAGGTGCACTCACGTGAAGGTGACGCTGTCGCGTACAACGCCTTTGATCCCGAGTTGCAACTGTGGGTGGCCGCGTGCATGTACCGCGGATCCCTGGACGCCGTGCGCCTCGTGAGCGCCGACGTAAGTGACGACCTGCTCGATGAGCTCTATGGACACTGTGCGCGCTTCGCGACGACCTTGCAGGTGCCCTTCGAGCGCTGGCCCCAGGATCGTTCCGCCTTCGACGAGTACTGGAACGAGGCCCTCGGGCTCGTCGAGATGGACGCTGTGACTAGGGAGTACCTCACGGGCATCGTGCAACTGAGATTTTTGCCCCGCGCGTTGCGTACCTGGCTGGGTCCGCTGCACGAGTTCGTGGTGAGTGGCTTTTTGGCACCGGTCTTTCGCGAGCAACTCGGACTCTCCTGGAGCCACGAGCGTCAGCGTCGCTTCGAAGGCGTCTGTCGCGTCTCGGCCAGCGTCTATCGAGTTCTGCCCGGGGCGCTACGAGAGTTTCCCCTGAATCTGGTCTGGTGGGACACACAACGCCGCTTTCGCGCGGGACGATCCTTCGTCTAGTTGGGCCTACGGGCTCGAGCGGTGCGACTCGATGAGGTGGGCCTAACGGCGCTGGTTGTACTTCACCTGACAGGTGGCGCCGTCGGGGTTCGTAATGGTGAAGGTAAAGACGCCGTTACGTGAGTGGGCCTTGACCCGCACGCGCACCACCAGCCGGGTGCCGGTGTCGCGGGTGACTGTGGCCACGGTGCCGAAGTGACTGGTGATGTGGGGCTGTCCGACGAAGTGTGCGCCTTCAATCTCGATGCTGCGAGTCTCACCGGCCACCACGTACCCCAGCACTCGCGTCGCACTCGGGGCCGGCGGGGGCGCGGGGGGCGTCGCGTGCACACTCAAGACGAAGCTGAAGGTTCCCTTGTCACCGGTCGTGTCGCTCACGGTGCCGGCCGCCCGGTAGGTGCCCACCGCGAGCGCGCCGTTCGTGCTGAGTAGTCCACTCGATGAGACGACCACGTTGGGTGCCCCACTCGTCTGGACGTACGTGATCGCGCCCAGGTTGGCGCCCACGTCCAGTTGCTGGCTAAAAGTGGCGGAGTCGGCGGTGGTGACGGTGGCCGCGGTGGGTGCGCGCTGGACGAGGGCCCCCACAGTGAGGGTGAACTTAAAGGTGCCCGAGTCACCCGAGGTGTCGGTCTCGGTGCCGCTCGTTGAGTACGTGCCCGCGGGCAACTGACCACTCGTGGTGATCAGGCCGCTCGGCGAGACGACCAGACTGGGACTACCGGTGGCCTGGACGTAACTGACCGTGCCGGTGCTGCCCGAGACGCCCAGCTGCTGATGGTAGGCGGGCGTGCCGCTCACCTTGGACGTCGCGCTCGTGGGCGAACTCTGGATAAGGACGCCCACGTCCAGGGTGTAGGAGAAGGCGCCCGTGTTGTCGGCCGCGTCGATGGAGGTGCCGGTCGCGCTATAGGTGCCCGCGGCCAAGGGGCCGCTCGTGGTCACGACCCCGCTGGTGGACACCACGAGGTCGGGCGCGCCCGAGGTCTGGGTGTAGGTCACGGCGCCCGAGTTGTTGGTCGTGGTGACCTGACCGCTAAAGGTGGCCGACGCGGCCACCGAGACCGCGGTCGTGGTCGTCGGACTCAAGAGTCCGCAGAGGTAGTCCCCGTCGAATCCCTGAGAGGGGTACTGAATCATGGCGACTCTCCCCGAAGTGAACGAGGACGTCGCACAGCCCGCCTCGGCGGCGGCGAGGGAACCAAAACCGGGGATCCACACGGGCATCGCAGCCAGGGTGGCGTCGGATCCACCGGTGATCTCGGACCACATGGCCGGCGTGGAGTAGATGCCCAGGTGGACCACTCCCAAATTGGTAAACGACGCGACCATCCCGTCGAGCATGGCCTTGTCGTAGGTTTCGGTGGCCGAGGTGCGACCGTATTCGATGGTCTCCCACGCGTTGCCGGTCTCGACGTCCAGCCACCACGGCGAGCTCGCGGCCGCGCCCGCGGGTGCACTCGAGCCGTCCGCGCTCTCGGCGTTCACCGCGTTGGTGAACGCACTTCGCGCGGCGTTCCAGCCGTAGTCGTAGGAACACCCCACCGAGTTCGCCCCCGAGCAGGCGTCGGGACTGGATTGATTCTGGGGCCAGCCCACGGCGTAGTGGGGACCGGCGTTACCGGTATTGGCGTAGAAACCTGGCGCGGTGTTGGCCGCCCCCTCGGCCCAGGTGAGTTCGCGGGCCAGGCAGTTGTTGATGGTGAGGGGCGAGCCGTTGTTGACGCCCACGATGCCAAATCCGGGCGACGCGGGTAAGGAGCTCGCACACTGGGGAAAACTAACGTCGTATCCCACCGAGGTGACGGGCACCGTCGTCGCTGAGGAGGCGACAAGCGTACCCGTCGCTAGCGCCACGGCGAGAACCGCGAACGCGGCGACCCATTTCGTCAGGGGGATGACTCGCACGCAACGACCACCTTAGGACTGGGCCCCAGGACAGAGATTGGCACGCGCCTTACAATCCCCTGATAGCGGACTACCAGCCGCCGGGGTCGCAGCCGTACTGGTCCGGGACCCAGCCACCCGTGACGCGCATGCCCACGACGATCTGCTCGTCACGACTGGCCCGTCCGGCGACCGGGGCATACGTGCGACCGCCGTAGGCCACCCAGGTGCTGTTGAGAAAGCCGATCCCCGAGTACACCGGCCCCACCATCGACCAGTCGCCGTTCACTTCGCACAGGGCGACCCGCTGCCACTCTTGGCGCAAGCCCGTCACGCCGACTCCGCGCACGTGAGCGTCGTGGATAAGGGCGTGGACCTCCTGACGGGCGACCACATCGACTCGGGGACGAGCCAGAGCGTGGCGAGTGGTGGGCGCTAGGTTCACGTGACGCGCGCTGGCCGCCGCGACGGCAGTGACCGGTGGGGCGGTGAGCAGGGCTAGGGGAGTGGCGAGGGCCACCAGTGCGGCCGCCATAACTCTTCGCACAGCTGTTCTTCTCCTTGTTCTGCACCAGGGCCGCAGCGAACGAAGGTTTTGCCTTCGCTCATGACGCCCGTGCTTGGCGAGTTCTTCTGTGAACCCCGACCAAGGGGCAGGTGATCGGTCGCCGAATCCACAACTCTGTGGGGCGACTATGGAGCAGTCGTTTCTGCTCAAAACAGGCTAACCAGGGGGGTCCAGCCGACGTGCCCCTGTGAGCCGAGTTATCCGCAGGTGACGTGAGAAGTTCCTGGTCGAACTATGTTTCTGTTTGTCTTAGAATTCTCTGGGAGAGGTCAATTTCCGTCACGCCCGACTCGGAACTCCCCCTCAGAACCGGGCCTTACTTTCGAGTAAACTGCCCGCCCCCTGGGTCCGCGGGGACTGTCCAGCTCTCCGTTGAGCGGGCCGCCGAACGGGCCCAGATCGCGGCCCCCAGGGCGAGGACGTCCGCGGCGGCGAGGGCGGTCCAGCGCTCGAGAAAGATCACCAGTGCGCCACCGACGATGGCGCCCACCAGTAGCGCGCCGGCGGCGAGAAGACGGATCGCAAAGTTGGTGCTGCGCCACGACCCGCTCGCACCCTCCGAGGCGAGACCCGTCAGGGTAGTGGTGACGACCGCGGTGGTGAGTCCCGGCACGTTCACCGAGCGCACCAGAGCCGACTTGGCGCCCATGCCCAGGGCCAAGATGCCCACCAGGGTGAGGCGAACGGGGTCAGTGGGGTGGTGATCAAACAGCACAATGACGCTGGCAAGAAGCAGGTCGCTGAACTGGGCGAGGCACGCCGCGTAGGCGCCGCGACCTCGGTGCGTCACGTGTCGGGCACTGATCCGACCGCCAATGCCCGCTCCGATCAGGAATGACGCCAGAGCAATGAACGGTGCAGCCAGCGAAAAGCCACGCGCTCCAACAATTGCGAGACCGATGAAGATCACGCTTCCGGTGACGTTGGCCACGAAGACGCGGTCGAGTCGAAGCAAGGACGTGGCGTCGACGAGCCCGGCGATAATCGTCAGCACGCTCAAGATCCCCGCGAGCGGTCCGTGGTCGCGGTCGTGAGTGAGTCCGGCCCAGAGGTGGCGCCAGGTCACCCGGTCACCACTGATTGAAGGTCGCGACATTGACCGAGTCTCTTCGCGCCCGGGGGCCTTTGCAACTTGAGTGAGTTCTTCGCAACGAGGGCGATCGCCCCAGCGGCGTACGAGTTCGGTGTGATATGTATTCCATGTTTAGATTTGAGGCACGAGACGGCTTCGCGACCCGGTGCACTGGTGCGGGGTGTGAGGTGTCCGACGGGTAAAGGGCTTTTAGGGACGGGGGGTCCATGGCTTCGTTTGAGTGGAACAAGTTGTCAACAACCGACAAAGTCATCTCGGTGACTGCGGCGGTGGCATTAATTTCGCTATTTCTACCGTGGTACGGCGCCAGCAGCGTGTACGGCGGTGCATCGGTGAGCGGGTTCAGTACGTCCTACGGGTGGCTCGGTGGCCTTCTCATCGTGCTGGCCGGGGTGTATCTGGTCTTCCTGCGAGCCGGATCGAATATGCCCAAGTTCTCCTACGGTCCGGGTGTCATCGTGCTCGGGCTCTCGGCGATTGGCTTTGTCATCGTGATCATTCGCTGGGTCACGCTGCCAAAAGGGAGCTTCGACGGGGGTGCTTTTAGCTACGGGCCCCAGGTGGGGATGTATCTCTGCCTGATCGCGGGCGTCATTCAGGCCTTCTTCGCGCTGCGGATGTTCCGGGCGTCGGGCGAGGCGCTTCCTTGGTCGAAGTAGCGCCGTCAGGCAGTGGCGGCGATCGGCGTCGATCACCGCAAGAAAAGAGACAAAGAGACTCACCGGTCGGACCGGTGAACCGCTACGTCGGCATCGACCTCGCCTCACAGCCCGGCGATACCGGCGTGGTGGTCCTGGTCGTGGAGGGCGCACACGCGCGCCTCTCGCTGCCGGGGTCGCCTGGCGAGAAGTTCGTGGCCGACGACGCGAACCTGGTGGGGATCGTGGA
>DATJUR010000176.1:0-14114 GCA_035502215.1 Acidimicrobiales bacterium
CAACGGGTTAAGTCCGCGGCAAAGGTGCTGGGGATCACCGATTGGCTGGGCCAAAAGCCGAGCCAACTCTCGGGTGGCCAGCGACAGCGAGTCGCAATGGGTCGCGCCATCGTGAGGGAGCCCCAGGCGTTCTTGATGGACGAGCCCTTGTCGAACCTTGACGCGAAGCTTCGCGTGCAGATGCGCGCCGAGGTGGCCCGGGTGCAGCGGCGCATTGGGGTCGCCACGCTCTACGTGACCCACGACCAGACCGAAGCGATGACTCTGGGGCACCGCGTCGCGGTGTTGCGATCCGGCGTGCTGCAACAGTGCGACGCTCCCCAGGTGTTATACGACCGACCGGCCAACATCTTCGTGGCCGGATTTATAGGGTCGCCAGCGATGAATCTCTTGCAAGGTGCGCTCCTGGAGGACGGGCGCACCGCGAAGGTGGGTGCTCAAGAGTTCACCCTGTCAGAAGACGCGCTGCGCGCGAAGCCGGGCCTCAAGCGATATGTGGGACGACCGCTCGTTATTGGTATTCGACCCGAGGATCTCTCCATCGGGACCAGCGACGCGGCCACGGCGTCCATCTCGGGCAAGGTCGAGTTGGTCGAAGCGCTCGGCTCGGAGTTGCTGATTCACTTTCAGAGCGACGCTCTCATGGTGCGCGCTGAAGGGGGACCGGCCGTGAGTACGGTCGAGTCGGATGGTTTCGCGGGTGACGATGAAGACGTCTCGTTCGTCGCGCGCATTGAGCCTCGCCACACGGTCCTGGTCGGTGATACCGTGCGGTTCGCCTTTTCCACGGAGCGACTGGAGTTCTTCGACATCGAGACCGGGGTTGCCATCAGCGACTGACTGGTGCCCACAGCGATGGATCGCAGCCCCACGCCCTGGGATGTCGGGGAAGAACTGTCGTAGCCTTCTGGCTGGGCAAAATGTAGCGAGGGGCGATCGAAAGCGAGTCGGGTGAGCGAGGATCCCGAGGCCATGGCGCAGTTCGAGGCGAGCACGTTGCTTGCCGAGATCTTTGCCGCGAGCCCGGACGCGGTAGTCGTTATTGACCCGTCCTGGCGTATCGTGCTCGCGAGCCCGGCGGTCGCCGCCCTGTTCGGCTACTCGCCCGACGAGCTCGTCGGTCAGCCGCTGGAGTTGCTGATTCCCGAGAGTCGACGAGACGTGCACCGCGATCACCTACGGCACTACTTCGACCAGCCCCACCCCCGCGTGATGGGCGCGGGACTCGAACTGAGCGGCAGGAGAGTTGACGGCACAGAGTTGGCCATTGACGTCAGCCTCGCGCCCGTGCGACTCGGGACCGACCTCTTGGTTGCTGGCTTCGTGCGCGACGCGACCGAACGGCGTCGCGGCCTGGACCGACTCAGGGCCGTCAACGACATCACCCAGCGTCTGCTCGCAGGTGCCCAGATGGGTGAGATTCTTCCTCTCATCGCTCGGAGCGCTCGACTCCTGTGTAGCTGCGACGCCGCGTGGATCGTTATGCCAGGACCCACACAGCTCGAGATCGTGGCCGTTGATGGTCCCCATACCGAGGTCCTGTTGGGAGTCGGGCTGTCGGCGGTCTCAAGCCGATCCGCTGAGGTCATGTACTCGGGTACTCCCGATGTGATCGGTGATCTCTCGACTGCCGACAACGTGCCCAGTGCGGTCGTGGACTTGGACCTCGGCCCGGGACTCTATGTGCCCTTCGCCGCCAGTGAGCGGCGACTCGGGACCCTGGTTCTCGCCCGCCGCCACGGCCTGGAATCCTTCCAGCCCCTCGACGTGGCCTTTGCGCAAGCCTTTGCGGGGGCTGCGGCGACCGCAACGGAACTCGGCTCGGCACGCTCGGAGATTGATCGGCTCAACATCATCGCCGAAGACGAACGCATCGCCAGAGACCTCCACGACTCGGTGATCCAAGAGTTGTTCGCGTTAGGCATGTCCCTCCAGGCCACAGGGTCCTCCGTCACGGGCGCAGCGGGAGATCGAATCTCAGCAGTAGTCGAGGGCTTGGATGACGTGATTCGACAGATTCGCAACACGATCTTTCGCCTGCCCGGTCGTAGCGAGGTCGCATCTAGCTTGCGCGAGGAGATGTTACGACTCGCCGACACGTTTCGACACGAGCAGGGTGTGCTCCCTCGAATCGCGTTCGAGGGGCCTGTTGACTTCGCCGTGCCTGAGTTCGTACGCGATCACCTGCTCCACGTGTTCGCCGAGGGTCTCTCCAACATCGCTCGGCACGCGAAGGCGTCAAAGATTGACGTGGTGGTGAGCGTTCAGGACGAGCAACTTACCCTGTCGCTCATGGACGACGGCGTCGGTGTCGGCAGTGGCCCCAGCGCGGGAAACGGCATCCGCAACATGATCACGCGAGCCGAGAATCTAGGGGGGACTTGCAGCGTTGCCCCTCGCGCGCCGGGCGGAACGCTCGTGGAGTGGACAGTTCCACTTAACGGTTGACGAGATGACGCAAAATGCAGTACTCCCGCGGTCGGTGCCGATCGCGGGAGTACTACAGACCTGTCGTCTTTAGTTGACCGAAACGCTTTCAGCTGCCCGGGTCACGACGGTGTCGGTTGTCGTGTCGTGAGACGTGCTCTCAACTGCGACGCGTGGTGCAGCGTTGCTGGCGAATGAGCCAGTAGAAGTCTCGCTGGCCACAGAGCCTTTGCCGGCGTGACGCTGGCGGTAGCCGGAGATCACGCCGTCGACGCCGATCCAACTCGAGGTCCTCCACGTGGCCAGGATCACGATGGCGAAGAGTGCGTAGAACGCACACACGCTTGCCGTGCCGGACATCACGTAGGTGAACAGCAGTGCCAGGCTGCCCAGCGCGGCGACTCGGGTAAAGAGTCCGAGGGCTAGGCACACACCGATGGCAAACTCACTGACGGCGACCAAGATTCCGATCCAGCCTGAGTTGGGCACGACGAATCCGTGCAGGAACGAGCCCCACCAGCTGTAAGCGGGAACTCCGTGGCTGGCGAATCCGGCTACGCCGGCTCCGTTGTTGTGCAGGAAGTATGGATTTTCCGCCCCCCACAGTTTGGCGGTACCCGCCTGAATCCACATGACGCCGAGCCAAATCCTCATGGCCGTCCAGCCCAATGCCAAGACCTTGGAGCGCTGCACCCAGGTCAAGAACGTCGGTGTCTGTACTGCGGATGGTTCTCCGAGGAGCTCACGAATGTTTTCCATGACACTCACTCCTTTCTGGCCCGGGGTGGACCTCGACTTCATCTTGGCCCCCGCCGCCGCGTACTCGATAGGGACAAATGTCAGGGATTCGACGAATGTCTCCACCGACGTCGGGCCACGACACCGTACGTACTCAAGAAGACGCGTCGCCGACGAGACCCGGCCAAGCGTTTCGGAGCCGCTGGGTGGTGTTTAGTCGATTACTCCGGGCCCGCGAAAGACTTCCGGCGTCGCTCGGCGGTTCTCACCGCAAAGACGGCCGCCTCCGTCCGGTGTTTCAGACCCATCTTCAACAAGAGATTGGAGACGTAGTTGCGCACAGTCTTCTCGGCGAGAAACATGCTCTCGGCGATCTCGCGATTCGTCATGCCTTCGGCGATCAGTTCCAGAATTCGGCGCTCCTGAGGTGAGAGCGGTCGAAGGCGCTCGTCTTCTAGGTCGCGGCCCAATCGCGCGCGCGCCTTGGCCACCATGAGCGGATCCAGTAGCGACTCTCCGCGCGCCACGCGGCGTACGGAGTCCACCAGGTCGTTGCCACGGATCTGTTTCAGCACGTAGCCCGAGGCTCCCGCGACCACGGCCCCGAGAAATGCCTCGTCGTCGGCGTAGGACGTAAGCATCAGGCAGGCGATGCCAGGTGAGGATGAACGAATCTCCCGACAGATTTCAATACCGTCGCCGTCAGGAAGGCGAACGTCGAGAAGGACCACGTCAGGCTCCGCGCCGGCGATGCTGCTCAGCGCCTCCGACTGAGTTCCCGCTTCGCCGATGACCGAGATGTCCTGTTCAGATTCGAGGAGTTCGCGAACGCCTCGGCGTACGACCTCGTGATCATCAACCAGGAATACGCTCAGCACGGCCGGTTCCCCCCAACTTTGTCGTCGCCTCCACCTTTGGTGTCCCAAAAGACGGGTGGGCCCTCACTGCGGCGAGTACTTTCGCTCGACGATAGCCAGGAGATTCCCCGATATATGTCATTCGCCTTAGGTCGACTAAGCAGTCTTGTGCCGCCCGAGGTTGATGACGCGAAGCCTGGGTCCGTCTCATCAGCGGTCCGACCTCCTGACAGATAAATTCGCCGTCCTCGAGCGACCTTAGGGTCACGCGCGCCGGACACGATAGGGACATATGTCATGTGTTCGCCACGACGGCGCGGGCGGAAGTCTGGAAATCTAAGGGCGAGCGCCTAGGCGCACGCGTCCAGAGAGTTCTGATTCGTTCGCTACCTGGAAGCTAGCTCCCACGACGCAGGTGGCGCCGAGATTCGAAAGCCTGCCTACCACGGCGCGCGGACCGATAATCGACGAGCGCACTTGGGCGCCAGCCTCGACTTCAGCGCCGGGAAGCAGTACCGCGTTGTCGATCACGGCGTCGGCGTCGACGGAGCAACTCTCATCGATGACCGACGAGGAGATTGACGAACTGGAACTCACTCGGGCATGGGGGTGTACCCACGAGTCATGGGAGCCGACGCGACCCTCGACTGATTGGCGCTGAAGGAGAAACGAGTTGGCGCTGAGAAAGGACTCCGGCGTGCCCGCGTCGAACCAGTAGGCGTCGTCGGTCATTGCGTACAGCGTGCCCGCCCCCGCGAGCCGCACGAAGGTGTCGCGCTCGACGCTGGCCGGACCGGTCGGTGGAATGCGCCGCAGTGCGCGAGGCTCCATGACGTAGGTTCCCGCATTCACAAAGTTCGAAGGAGCGGTTAGTCGGTCGGGTTTCTCGATGAACGAGATCACTCGACCATCGGGCGTGATAGGTACGACGCCGAATCTCGAGGGATCGTCGACGGCGTGCAGTGCAATGGTGACTTCCGCTCGCCGCTCGCGGTGGAAGGCCAGGAGCCTCGAGATATTGAGGTCGGTAATCACATCTCCGTTGACGACGAGAAACGTGTCATCTATGCCAGCGAAGGTGGCCGCGAAGCGGATAGCGCCGGCGGTGTCGAGTGGCTCGGGTTCGACGGCGTAAGTCACGGTGACGCCCGCGATGACTCCCGAGGGGTACGCCTCGACAAAGTGGTCGGGTAGATATCCGAGCGACAAGACGGCTTTAGTGACCCCATGTTGAGCAAGCCAACCCACGACGTGCTCGATCATGGGCTGGCCCACGAGGGGCAACATCTGCTTTGGTCGTTCGAACGTGAGGGGGCGCATGCGACTTCCCACGCCGCCCACCAGGATGATGGCGCTGAGTCCGGGCGAGGACGGCGCCATGACGCGGGGCGAGAAGCCCGACTTCAGGGCCGCCGTAAGATCAACGCCAAAGTCTGTCGTGGTGTGCTCGAAGAGCACGGAGAGAGCGGATTCTCGGGCGACGTCGACGACGCGGTGCCCGGGACCAAGTAACACCGCGCGACTCTCATAGGACCCCGTGAGGTCATCGCCTGGATAGAAGGAACGATCAGTCATATTCAGTCTCCGTTCTGTGTCGAGGGTGGTGGTGACATAGCGTCAGGCCCTTTTCCCGCCGTACCAGGCGAGGAGCTGTTTCTCGGCGGGTTTGTTCTGGGGGGAGTACCCCGTGTCGGTGGGACCGTTTGAGATCTGTGGGCTCCACGCCCACCAGTACATTCCGGCGAACCAGCGCTTCGCGGCGAAAGCCCGAAAGGCCGCGGCGTACGCGCTGCTCTGAGTCTGGGTGTCAACGGGACCGCTGAGGGTGAAATTCCAGGGCTGGCTCGCCGCCCCCGCCACGCTGCGGTACCCGATCTCGGTGAGCAATACCGGCTTGCCCCACTGCTTGGCGAGCGCCGCCAACTGCTCGACGTAGGGAGACCACCCGAAGTTTGGTTCGGATGGATCGAGCGGATAGTAGGCGTCGACGCCGATGTAGTTCACAGTGTTCCACCACGTGATGTCTTCTACTTCGTTGCCGTAGTTCGCGGCGTAGGTGAGCGAGCCCGTGAACTTGCTGCGAACGAGAGAGACCAGTGACTTCCACTCCGGGGCGTGCTCGCTCGCCTCGGTGAGCTCGGTGCCTACGACGAACTGCTGCACGCCCAGGCGCTGCGCCAAAGCGGCGTAGTGCGAGATGAACCTTCGATAGGACGAGAACCAGGCTGTCCATTGAAGAGGAGAAAACGTCTCACCGATCGTCCCGCGAAATGCGCCGTCGAGTACGTCAATCTGTGGCTTCAAGACAACGTTGAGGTGCAAAGCGTGAGCTTGCTCAACGATGCGGGCGATCCCCGCATCCGAGACGGTTCGGGCCGTGGGAAAGATCGTGGTCGAGGCGTTGGTCCGTTGATACTGCTCCACCACCACCGACACCCACGTCGCACCCGTTGAAGCCAGATCCTGCAGCGATGTCGTGGCCGCCGCAGTGGAAAAGGCCCCCCTCGACCAACCAGCAAAGTTGATTCCCTGCTGCACGGTGGTCCCCTTGGGCCGAGCCCGTTCCAGTAGTCCCGTTGGTGTCGCCTGAGGAACGCGGGCGTCTGAGGGGGCGGACCTTCGGGCTGCGGGCACGGGTGAGAGAGCTGGAGAGATCGCGCCCAACTTGGACGTGGCGCACGCGCACCATAGGCCAGTCACGAGGAGCGATCCCGTGACCACCAGACGCCAGCGTGGTTGAGACACACGTGTCACACGCCTCCAGCGAACGCGGTTCTCACCCTCGGGTCCCTCACGCCTTGAACGTCGCTGAGAGCATCTGGTCCAGGGCGGTGGCGACGTAGTCCGCGTACTGCCAGGTGATGTGGTAGTCGTCGTAGTACACCAAGTGGTTAGCCACCACCACCGGGCACGTGAACTTCGTGCAGAACAATGCGTCAACGTTGACGAATGTCGCGCCCGAGGACTTCGCGGCCTCCTTGAGTGTCGTGTGAAACTTGCCGTAGAGGCTCTTGAACTCGCCCTCGGGCATATTGCAACCGCTGATGTCACTCGAGTGCGCCGACAGACAGGTCACCGGGTCGTTGGTGGGCCAGGGGATATTGGACAGTACAGAGGTGGAGGGCGAAATCTTTCGAATGTCCTTCAGCAACGACGACACGGGCTTGAGGTTGATCGAACTCACGCCGAGCGGTCCTTCGGCACCGGTGACGTAGACCTGGGCGGGACGCAACTTTTGGATCTCGCTCAGTGCCCACTTGTGAAAGGCGGTGCACTGGGGGAAAGGACTCATGCCCGTGGTGAGATAGGTGGCGAGCCACGGGGGACACGCGTCTTTGGCCAAAACGATGAGTCGCTCGTGTTGCGCCCTGGCGATCGCGATGAAGGCGGGTGCCCACATGTGAGCCTGAGAGTCGCCCAACAGAATCATTGTTTTCTTCGAGGAGGTGTCGCCGAGGGGGCAGATGGGCACGGTGGACTGTGACTGACTTTCGGCCACGCAGCGCTCGGGGAACTGTGGCCCCCCCAGTTCTTGGACTCCCACGTCCTGAGCCAAGGTCGGCGTCGTGTCGCTCGGCAGAGACTTCAGCTTCGCACCGGCCTTGAGCGCCACTTGCAGCTGTGTCTTCGACGACGCGGCGTTGAGCGATCCCGCGGTGGTGACGCTCACGACCACCATGCTCGTGACGAAGACGACCGCCAGCACAATCGCAGAGAGGAACCTGGCGGGTCGCCACGCCCGCGCGCGCAAAGTGCCAGGGTCCAGAGTGGAGATGTCAGGTTTTTTCATATTGCCTCCTAGGGGACTGCGTAGGCGCAGATGAGCACGGTGCTCACAATGAGGCCCGCGCCCAGGGCGAGAGATAGCCACGGCCGCGTACGCAGCGCGCGCATGTGACGGAGGGGATTTTCCACCAGGTAGTAACTGGCCACGCTCAGCACGAGCGCAAGTCCAACGAGCCACACGCGCGTCGTGGTGGGTAGTGGGGTGAAGGCCTGCTCGGCGGCGATGACGAGGATCGGGTAGTGCCAGAGGTAGAGCGAGTAGGAAATATCGCCGCCGCGAAGCATGAGCCAACGACCGAGCACGACCTCCGCCCCCCAGCGTGGGGCCACGGCACCCCCCGCTAGTACCAACGCGGTCGCACAGCCCGGAAGAGCGACGGCGTAGCCCGGATACGACGTGGAGTTCGACAAGACGAGTCCGGCCGTCACGATTCCCGCCAGTCCCAACCAGGTCATCAAAGTGGCCAGGACCACCGGCACCTTGCGCAACACTGAGGTGCCCACCGCCACCAGCCCACCGAGGGCCAACTCCCAGGCCCGAGTGAATGGCGAGTAATAGGCGTTGATCGGCGCGTTATGGGTGTCGAGGATCGAAAAGATGAGTGACGCGACGATCACGACGCTCAATGCGACAGCCAGTCGCACGTGAAAGCTGCGCGTGCGAAAGAGTGCGGCCACCACAATGAAGAGTGCCGGATACACGAGGTAGAACTGCTCTTCGACCGCGAGGGACCAATAGTGCAACAGCGGTGAACCAGAGGTTCCCTGCAAGAAGTAGTTCGTGCCGACCGCGATGGCGTGAAAGTTCGCCAGGAAGACCGCGCTCCACTCCCCACTCGTTCGCACCGACTCGGCGCCGACGGATCCGAGCCAGTGCCAGGACGCAAAGACGGTGACCACGATGACCAGACAGGACGCGGGCAAAATCCGTCGCGCCCGGCGGGCGTAGAAGCGAAGCAGCGAGGTCTTGTGTCGCACCTGTCGTTCTCGCAGGAGCAGACCCGTGATGACGAAGCCCGATATGACGAAGAACACGTCGACCCCAACGAATCCACCGTGAAGTCCCGGGAAACCCGCGTGATAGTAGACCACGAGAGCCACGGCGAGGGCGCGCAGTCCCTGGACGTCAGGACGAAACAGGCGGTCGCCGGGCTCGGTGCCGGCGTCGTCGCCCGAGGGCAGGAGTATGGCGTCGGAGCGCGGTGGCGTGGCCACGTCCAGCGATGTGCCCGTATCCACGCGCACCCGCGATTCGCGTTGGTTGTCCGAATCGATAACCACCGAGACTCTCCTCTAGATACCGTTAGTCAAAGGAACGACCTCCCTGGAGCGAAAGGTTGTACGAGGTCCGCACTCCCGGAGCCTGACCCTTGGCGCGACGTCGCTCGACGAGAGAGCAGCCCGCACTCGCGAGCATGAGCATCAGCACGAGTCCAAAAACTGGTGCCACCCACCACAGAATCCACCGGTAGCGCACCCCGTTGTCGAAGATCGTGTTATGCGTGCCAGAGGAGAGACCCTGGTACGGCGCCACGTTTGAAGCGATCGTGTTG
The DNA here is from genome assembly GCA_035502215.1 of Acidimicrobiales bacterium. Taxonomy (GTDB): domain Bacteria; phylum Actinomycetota; class Acidimicrobiia; order Acidimicrobiales; family RAAP-2; genus RAAP-2. The sequence continues at coordinate 9,362 of DATJUR010000176.1, forward strand.
GCGCGTACGTAGTCGCTCGCCGAGCCCGCGCCATAGACGTTCACGCCGACTCGGTTGTGTTCGATCACGTTGCCCGTGATGCGCTCCGACTTCGAACCGGACAGAACGATGCCGTCGCCGCGGTTATTAGTCACCGTGTTGTGCTCAATGACGTTGCCGTTGGAAGACGCGTCCATCATGATGCCGTTCTCCCCGTTGTGAGTCGACACGTTGTCGCTCACGGTGCTGGCGGTGACGAACTTTGAGAAGATGATCCCGTGTCGCACGTTGTCGAACGCACGGTTGTGAGTGACCAGAAGGTCGCTGCTGTAGGTGTGAGGGTCCAGCCCGTAGACAAAGTTGTGCGCAAAGACGTCGCCGCTAAAGGTGAGCCCCTGGGCTTCCTCGGTGTAGGCACCGATGAAGTTGTGCTCAAACGTCGAGTCAATCGCGCGCCCGGTCGAGGACATCCAGGACACTCCGTACGATGAGTTCCAGTCGTACCCCAGACCGGTGAACGAGCTCGCCACCACGTTGAGGGTCGAGCCACCGTCGGCGACGACGAAGGGCCGATACGGGGGTTCGTCGTCGCGAAAGGACGGTACGCCCACGGCCGACACCGCAACCCCCCGGATGGTGACGTCGGCAGAGTTGAGTCCGAGGAATACCCCTGGGAGATCGACCATGCGAATCTGGGTCACCTGCGGCGCCGCGAGAGTGGCCCGTGTCCCCGACTCGAAGATGAGGGCTGCTCTCAGCGTGAACTCGCCGCCCGCCGCTTGCGAGATCCAGTTCGCCTGATCAACGCTGCGCCGTATGGCGCTAAGCGACGTGAGTGGACCGGTGCCCGAGATCGTGCGCACGATCTTTCCTCCGTCGACAAGCTGGATCCCCTGGGGCTCCACTTCGATGGCGCGTATCGATGGAGACGGCTCGCCCATGTGTGCGTCGGTGGCGGTTGGCAGGAGTCCCAGTGCCGAGGTCACGATGGGGCTCGGGGCGGGCACGTAGAACGGGCGAGTCGGCACGTTTCCGTAGGAGTCGAGCGTGCGTCCGACGATGGGGTGCCCCAGGGCGAGAGCGAGCGGTCCCAAAACGAGCAAAGCGCACGAAGCCAGCGCGGCGAGTTTGGTCGATCGGCGCGGTCGGGTATGCCACTTGATCGACGAGCGATTGGTGCTCATGATGAAGCCTCCGATCCACTCGAGCGCGAGGCGACCGGCTTTGACTTTTGGATGATCTCGAATTTGGTCGGCTTTCCCATGAACAGAGCGATGACCGCCACGATGATGGTGGCCGCCGAGGTGACCACGGCCAGAGCCATGCCGACCGCTACGTCCAGGACCCGTCTTGCGAGGCTCTTTTCCTTGAGGCCGGTAGACAGCCAACAACACGCCCCGAAGCTCAGGAGCCAAATGACCAGGGAGGCCCACAGTGGCCAAAGCAGCGACGCGGGAAGTTGGACCACCCCCGCGAGGTCAAGACCGATGCCCACTGACGAGTACGCGAACACGACCGCACCCAATAGGTAACGAGACGTCACGAGGAAACCGCCGAGAGGAGGAATCAGGCCGTTTTGGACCGCGTGAATGTTTCCCCACAGCCACCGTCGGCGCTGCTTAATGAAGTCCCTCCACGACCAGGGCGACGTGAGCTGGACGTACTGCCACAAGAACCCCCATTTCAAGCCAAGTCCCACGGCGTTTTGACCAAAGACCAGATCCTCTGACGCCACGATGGGAAAGTCCCACGTGACGGCCGCCTCGGCGGAGCCCCGCATGGTGAGTCCCTCACCGTGCACCCAGATCGGATGGCCACATCCTTGAAACGTGGCGCAGATCACGACGCAACTAAAGGTCCGCAGGTCGTCCATGTGGGTAAAGAAGCGGCCATAGCCCAACCTCGGCGTCGTGATCCCTTCGCACACGTCGAAATCGGCGTTGAAGGCGTCGATGAAGAACTCCCGAGTCGGCAACGTATCGTCGTCGATCATCACAATTTTCACGTCGTGGCGCTCAAGTCCTCTCGCGTCACGAAGATGACGCGAGTACTCCTGAGCTCGCGCCTTGTGAGTGGCCTGACAGGAGAAGTCCTCGGGGACCACGATGACCTCGTCCATGCCCCGGTAGCCCGGTTCGGTGAAGGGCTCGACCACGATCCACACTTGATGGGGGAAGGGCAACTCGTAGGCCCGAATCTGAGCGGTGATCCAGTTGACGGTCTCGTGGTTTCCCACCGTCGTGATTTGGAATATCGCTTCGGTGGTGCCGCCTTCGCCGGGGCGAGGCCGGCGATACTTGGCGTGCGTGAAGCCAAAGATCATCAACGCCGTCTCGATGAGGGGATAGAGCCAGGCCCAAATGACGAGGTTCGACACTACGACGCCCCTGACCCACTCGAGGACGCGTGAGTGCGCACGCGCGAGTTTGCGTTCAGTTCGGAGAATTCGGTGACCGCGCCGTCGATGTCCGTGGGCGGAATGGACGTGAGACTCTCGATGGTGTGATTGACCTCTTGAACACTTCGCACCAGCGGTAGGTCAACGCCCTCACTGCGAGCGAACCCGAGCAAGCCCTCGGTGTCCTTGGGCAGACACGCCCCTCCGTAGGGTGCGCCGCCGTGAATGCCGTAGTCCGGGTTGAACGATCCCTCGGCGGAGTGCGCGACCGCGCTTGAGACGTAGTCGGTCTCGATCTCGAGCTCCTGGCAGAGTCGCCACATCTCGTTCCAAAAACTGATCTTGGTGGCGTTAAAGACGTTGTGAGTTATCTTGATGCACTCGGCGATGACCGGATTGTCGAAGGTTCGCAGCTCGCCGCCGAAGGGAGCAAACAGTTCAACGAGTCGATCAAGCGCGGGTCGATCATGGGAGGCGAGTACCGTCATCCACGGCTTGAGGAAGTCTTCAACTGCGGTAGCCGCGCGGAGAAACTCCGGGGCGCTGGCGACACTGAAATCTCGCTCGACCTTACGCCCGGACGTCGCTTCGAGCTTAGGTACAACAATGCGATCGAGAGTTCGCGGCGGGACAGTCGAGCGCACAACGATGGTGTGATGAGCGCGAACCCTCTTGCTTCTGAGCGCCTCACCCACCTCTTCCACGCCCGCGAAGAACGCGCTGAGGTCGTACCCCTTGCCTTCAATGGCCGGGGTGGGCAACGCGAGAAAGACGAACGCCGACGGTCCACTCAGATCGAGTTCCGTGTGAGCGTCGTACCCCAAGCGTTCGAGTTCGGCGACCCGAGTCGGATTCGTGTCTATCAACGTGACGTCGTGTCCGCGTCGACGAAATCCCTCGCCGGTTGCTGCTCCCACCACTCCTGCTCCGACGATGACGATGCGCTCCATAAGAAGGACTCCTGTCTGTGTGAAATGACTTGTCAGTGCTCGTAGGCGAGCCCCCTGATGGGGACTCCGAAAGAACTAAAGACCGCAACGTGCCGTTGCGGTCGTGACGCATAACTCCTGATAGGAGCCACTAATACATTCGTCCAACGTCTACACTTTCACTGAGCCGCGCGACTGTCAATGAAAAACATTGTGAACGGAGTGAGAGAAAACGGACTCGACATTTCATCAAACTTCGAGCCATGCGATGTGCACTCTCGAGTTCTGTTTCGTGACCTGAGGGTTCGCTCATTCGTCGTACGAGGACGAGGCTCGCTATGAATGCACTCGTCGCGAGTCTTAGAAAATTAATATCGTGCACTCAGAAAACACTGTGGGCAAAATTTTTCTATTGATTGAGATTCGCGTATTGGTGCGTCGTTGGACCCGGAAAGACGCCGCGAGCAGATTCTTTGTTGATGCGCTCCGACGCTCGCTCGTTGCTCGGCGCGCGAAACGGTTCTTGTGTCAATGATCGACGCGATGTAGTGTGCGCGATTCACTCGATCAAGGCTGCGCGGTCACGTCGGTGCTTACGAAGTTGAAGACCCGCGATGTAGAGAATCTAGAAGCTGTTTGGCACTTCGTATGACGACGATGTCAAGAGTGTCCCATCACCCGTTAGCCCAGAGCGGGGAGTCACCACGTGATATCGCAATTACCGTTGACCATTCCGGTCCAGAAATCGGAACCCAACCAACCCAGACCGCTTTGTCATAAAAGCGTGGTTCAGGTTTTGGGGTTCAGGCTACTTGGAGCGGGCGACGAGAATCGAACTCGCGTTCTCAGCTTGGGAAGCTGATGTTCTGCCGCTGAACTACGCCCGCGTACTGCATAAGTCTCGACCAATCTAGTTCATACCGAAATTCAGGGTCACTGTTCGCGTGCGTAAGAACGCGCCGCCACATCGCGTTGCTATGGACTCGCGTCCCGAGTTGCCGTATCGATATCGGGTCTACGCCGGGATGAGCGCGAAGGTGCCTCCTGCGTCTTTGAGGCCACTCCCGTTGCCAGCGACGCTCACCCCGCTCGCTCCGATGGCAAAGTCTTCCTTGCCAAAGACGTAGAGCGCCTTTCCGTTCCAAGTCCGCTGCTGTGAACCATCCGCTCTGGTAACCAGTCCTGCGGTTCCGCTAAGGCCCGCGGCCAGACCAGGAGAACCCTGAGCGTAGAGCGGCGGAAAGTCGACCGAGCACTGAGCGGTGCATGAGGTGCCGCCAGAGTACGAGTAGACGGGCACCGTGACCACACCGCCTCCGTCAACGACCTGGGCGCCGAGATACTTGCTGCCCTTGATTGTGACCGTGGCCAGCACGCCTTCGGGTCCCAAGGCCGCACCGTTGGGCGAGAGCAACCACCACATGCCATGGTCGGCGGGCAGACTCGG
>DATJUR010000177.1:0-3646 GCA_035502215.1 Acidimicrobiales bacterium
CGTCGCCAAGGTGGTGGCATTCCTGGCGTCGGACGCCGCCGGGTTCCTCACGGGTGAGGCGATCTCGGTAAATGGCGGCGCCTACATGGACTGAGCGAACGGGCGTGACGGTGGCTCGTCTAGTGTCGGAAACATCCCACATCGAGAGGAGAAGGTATGGCGTTGCCGAGCGGGACACCGGCTCCAGATTTCACGTTGCTCGCGACCCCCGACCAGTCGCTCAGCCTGTCCGAAATCGACGGGCCCGCCGTCTTGATCTTTTACCCCGCCGACTGGAGTCCCGTATGTGGCGACGAACTCTCGATGTTCGAAGCGGCGAGCAAACTGTTTCAGCAGCACAACGCCCAGTTGATCGGGATCTCAGTCGACGGCGCCTGGAGCCACACGGCCTTTCGTGAACAGCACAAGATCGAGTTCCCCCTACTCGCTGACTTTCAGCCCAAGGGCGCCACGGCCAAGGCCTACGGCGTTTACGACGAGAAGACCGGCACCTGCGAGCGAGCTCTCTTTGTCATTGACAAGGACAAGAACATCGCGTGGAGCTACGTGTCCCCGGTAGGAGTAAGTCCCGGCGCCGACGGCGCCCTGAGCGCGGTGGAGGCCCTGAAGTGAGTGGAAATCTGGTCAACCCAGTTGGTCCCAAGGATCACGTGCGCGGCGCGTCCGACGCCAAACTCACCGTCGTGGAGTACGGCGACTACGAGTGCCCCTACTGTGGACAAGCTTTTCCGATCGTGGAGAGACTGCTCAAAACATTCGAGTCCTCCATGCGATTGATCTTTCGCAATTTGCCTCTCGCTGAGGTGCACCCGCACGCCCAGGCCGCAGCCGAGGTGGCCGAGGCGGTCGGCGAGCAGGGAGAGGACAAGTTCTGGGCCATGCACGACACGCTGTATCAGAACCAGCGCTCGCTCGGCACCGACGCGCTGCGCGGGTACGTGAGGGACGTCGGTGCTGATCTCGACGGGGTGGAGAAGGCTCTCGCCAGTGGCGCGCCGAATGCCCGAGTCGAAGCCGATCTGGAAGGAGCGATCCGTTCCGGCGCGAACGGGACGCCCACGTTCTTCGTGAACGGTGAGCGCTACGACGAGTCCTGGTACTACGAACCCTTCGAGGAGTATTTACGCGCGGTGTTGGCTTCGCTCTGAGGTGATGAGCCGTCGCGTCTCTGCCTCGCGTGCCCAGCCCAACCAATTCGCCCAGCGCCTGTTTGGGCCGCTGCCACGACGCTACGACGTACTCGCGGCGATCTTGTCCTTTGGCCAGGACTCGCGGTGGCGCGCAACCATGGTCGACACATTGATCTCGAGCCATCCCCAGGTGGTCATGGACGTGGCGTGCGGTCCCTGCGCGGTGTCAAGGAGGCTCGCTAGGAGGACCGAGGCGCGAATCGTGGGCGTCGATTTGAGCGCCGATATGTTGCGCCAGGGCGAACGTAACGTCCAACGAGCGGGCCTGAGCAACCGCATTACTCTCGTGCAAGGTCGAGCGGAGCAGTTGCCCTTCGCGGACGCGAGCGTCGACGCCGTGACCTTCACCTATCTGCTTCGCTACGTGGCGGATCCGTACGCGACGCTGGTCGAGCTCGCTCGGGTCGTCAGACCCGGCGGGCGTATCGCCAGTCTTGAGTTCGCGGTACCGCAGAGCCGCGGGTGGCGATGGAGTTGGTGGCTCTACACACGTCTCGCGCTGCCGGTAGCGGGCTATCTTCTCGGCGGCCGGGCGTGGTGGAACGTCGGCCGCTTTCTCGGACCGAGCATCTCCTCGCACTACAAGACCTATCCACTGAGTAGGACGCTGGCGGCGTGGCGCGACGCTGGCATCGAACACGTCGAATATCGAACGATGAGTCTCGGTGGGGGCGTCGTCATTTGGGGCTATCGGGCGGCGTAGTCGTGACGAGCGGGACGTCCCCCTTGGAGTCGGGAGCCGGACCCTCCTTCTACGCCCAGCCTCGCCTACTTCGTTCGACGCGACTGCGTGAGTGGTGGACGCTGTTGCATCCTCCCTACACCGTGTTGCACTTGGCGTTGGTCACGATCGGCGCCTGCTTGGTCGGTCCGGTCAACGTGACGCGCTACGCCGAGACGCTCATTGCTTTCTTTCTCGCGCTGGGTATCGGCGCCCACGCCCTCGATGAGCTCCAGGGACGACCGTTGCGCACGACGATTCCTCGCTGGGAGCTCGCGCTGGCGGCCGCCCTGGGCCTGGGTGGTGCGGTAGGACTGGGAGTCCTTGGGATGTTCGTCGTGAGTTACTACATGGCGGTCTTCATCGCGGTCGGCGCCTTTGCGGCTCTTAGCTACAACCTCGAGCTCTTTGGGGGACGGTTCCACAACGGGCTCGTGCTCGTGCTCGCGTGGGGTGCCTTTCCGATCTTGACCGCGTACTACGCCCAGCACGGAACGATCGGGGTCGCCTCAGTGGCCGCGGCCGCCTTTGGCGCACTGGTCGTCGAGCTTCAGCGCACGCTCTCGACGCCAGCGCGTGAGTTGCGTCGACGCACCGCGGTGGTGGCGGGAACGCTGACGCGAAGCGACGGAACGATGTCACCCCTCACGATGGCGACAATCCTGGGCCCCCTCGAACGGAGCCTCAAGGTGTTGTGCTGGCTCGGTGTTGCGCTGGCGGTCGCCTTAGCGTATCTGCGACTGAGCTGACGAGATCGTCTGCCCGGGAAGATTCGTGAAACACTGGACGGGTGTACGTGCCTCCTCTCTTTGCGGTAGACGACGATGAGGCCTGGCGAATTGTGCGTGACGCAGGGGCGGGCTTTTTAGTCATCCAGAGCGAGAGCGGTCTGGCCAGTGTGTACGTACCGGTAATTGTGAGCGACGATCGCAGAACGATCCGTACGCACGTCGCCAAGGCGAATCCGTGGTGGAAGGCCGTTGAGGACGGTAGCGATGTTCTCGCACTCTTCCTGGCGGCGAGTGCCTACGTCACTCCCTCGTACTATCCCAGTCGGCTCGAGAATCCTGGCGTAGTGCCGACCTGGAACTACGTGGCCGCCGAAGTGAGTGGACGCGCGACGATTCGCAACGACGACGAGTGGAAGATGGCCCAGACCACCGACGTCACGTCACATTTCGAACGTGGTCGCGATCCTGAGTGGCGCGCGGACGACCTCGACGCCCAGTATCGTCAAGCGCAACTGAGGGCCATCGTGGGCATAGAGATCGATGTGATCTCTATCGAGGGCAAGGCAAAACTGTCACAGAACCGACCCGACGTGGACCGCAACAGCGTGCGTGAACACTTCCTAGGGGGCACCCTGGCTGAACGCAACGTGGGCGAGCGCATGGGCGACCACTGAGAGTCGCGTCGGTGCCACTGAGTCGTTTCTAATTTTGGGCCAACGACCTCTCGGTGCGTCCAGTATCTTTTCTGGCAGTGCGCCGCGCGTGCCGATGAAGCAGTGAGGCTTCATCCAAGGGGGGAATATGAGCGAAGCTTTCACGCCGGAGTCTCTGGGCGCCAAGGTGCCCGTCGTGCCGGGCGAACACGATCGCCTGCGCCGTGGAGCGCTAGGACTCTTCGACATCTCGACGGCCACGATGGCCAATATCGGGCCGGCCATGAGCTTCTACTTTGGCTTCGGCTTTCTCGCGTACACTGCCGGACTGGCCTCGCCTCTTACCATCAT
>DATJUR010000178.1:0-10874 GCA_035502215.1 Acidimicrobiales bacterium
GAAGGGTGGCGATCGTCGTGACGAGCGGCCCGGAGCTGTTGATCGAAAACGAGATACCCGAGTTATACGTCAGGCGTAGCCACAGCGGGCCAACCACGTGGTGGGCGTGGCGCGCCAGAGCGTGGCGCGCCCAGTATTTCGTGAGCGCATCGAGGGCGGTGACGCCCAGCGCCACCGCCACCACGGTGTAGTTCAGGCGGTACCTTAAACGGCGGCGCGGCACGACACGCAAGTAAAGACCGGCAACTGGGCGGTCAGTCGTGCTCGGGAGATCGGGTCAAAGCAGCTATCACAGCGCCCGTAGCTGCCGTCGTCAATGCGCGCCAGCGCGACATCGATCTCTTCTACTTTGAGTCGCTGCTCGGCCGCGTACTCCTTGAGGCGGTCCCGCTCGATGTCCGAGGCTACCCCGGTGCCGTCTTCGTCGTCGTACTCGGTACGTTCTCGGTCCACCAGCATCTCGTCGGCTTCGGACTCGCTCACGGCGATGAGAGCCGAGGTCGCGTCGCGTGCTTCGATCAGTAAGCCTCGCAGCTCTTCGAGAAACTCGCGATCGTTCTCGTAGGGTTTGGAGTGCATCTTGCGCTCCAGCTCTTCGCGCTCGCGCTGGAGTTGCGCCTCTCGGCGCTCCTGGCGGCGACGCTCCTCGGCGTCGCGACGCTCGATCTCGCGCAACTTGCGCAGCTTCTCGGCCTCGATCGCCTTGCGCTTGGCGTCAATCTCGCGCTGCTTCTTGGCCTCGATGGCGGCCTTCTCTCGCGCCTTGCGCGCGATCTCGCGCTCCTTGGCGGCGATCTTGGCCTTGGCCTCGCGCTCTTTCTTCGCCTTGGCCGCCGCGAGAGCTTTGGCCTTGGCCGCAGCCGCGCGGTCCTTGGCCAGCGCGCGGGCCTTGGCCTCGCGCTCCTTCTTCGCCCGGGCGGCCTCTTGGGCCCTGGCTCGCGCGAGCGCCTTCTGAGCGGCCGCCTTGGCCTTGGCCTCTCGTTCTTTCTTGAGCTTCTCGGCGGCGAGGGCCTTTTGCTTCTTGAGGGCGGCGGCCCTTTGGGCAGCGCTGAGCCCCGAGGCCTTCTTGGCCACCGGCTTCTTAGCCGGCGCCTTCTTGGTGGGCTTGGCCAGTGGCTTCTTCACCGCAACGGACTTAGCGGTCTTCTTGACGACCTTCTTCGCGGGCACACGCGAGCCAGGACCCTTGGCGACAGCCTTCTTCGCCGGGGCTTTCTTCGTGTTCTTCGCGTTCGACGCCATGTATAACTCCTCGCCTTGCCGGTCAGTGTCCGCCGAGGCTAGCAGTTGTCGCCGAAAGTCCTACCGATCATCGCGGTCAAATTTAAGAACCTGACCGATTGTGGGTTGATCCATCGTGGCCTCGCCCGCGTTCGAGGACGGGGCGGGCGCGGGTGGCGGCACGTCGCTCGGTCGCGGTGGCGCCGTGGCCGACGCGGGTGCGCCAGTGGACGTCGGCGTGGGAGCGGGACGTTGGCCACCGGTCGAGCGGGGCGGCGTCGTCGCGGTGGTGTTGGCCTGCAGGGACGTCTCCACCCACGCGGTGAACTCCGCGAGGACCTGGGCGATGCGTGCTCGTTCGGCGTTGAGCTGCTGGGCGAGCGTCTCGACGTCCTCGCTCAAGCGCTGCTTCATACCGTTGAGTCGGTTGACTTCGTCTTCGGCGCGACTACGTGCTTCGTTGACAATCTCTCGCGCGCGCTCTTGGGCCGCGGCCGTGAACTCGCGCGCCTTCTCTTCGGCTTCGCTCTGCGCCTCGTCGATGAAGCGCTGGGCCATGGCGATCATGGTTGTCACTTGCTCGGCCCCCGCCGCACCTCCGGTGCGAATGGGCGCAGACGGCGGTGCGTTCAGCGGCACCACGGGCGCCGCGGGTGCCCCCGGAGAGGGCGCCGGGGCGACGTCGCGCGCGTCGAGTTGTGCAATGCGCTCGGCGGCCTGGCGCAGCTGCTGGCGCTGCTGGGCGGCGAGGTCCTTGAGTTGTCGCACCTCGCCCGAGAGACGTTCAAGAAAGTCATCGACCTCGTCGACCTTGTAACCGCGAAGGCTGATGGTAAAGGCGACGGTGTCGATGGTGTCGAGGGCGGAGGTGGCGTTATCCGTGCTATCCATTCCGCCACCCTACCGCCGCCCTTCCTTCACGTCCGAACTTCGTTCGCTAGATCGCGGCGTTGACGATAAGCAAAATGATGACCGCGACGAACACCGACAGATCGATGCCCACTCCCCCGGCGTTGATGCGCGGCATGATTGCGCGCAGCGGTCGCAGAACCGGTTCGGTGATGTCGGCGAGGATTCGCTTGATGGTCACGAGGGGACCTTGAGAGTTGCGCACCGGGATCCAACTGAGGAAGGCGGTGATGATCAGGATCCAGATGTAGATCGAGATCAGGGTATGAACGAGGCTCATGCCCTATCGAGGGCGTGGTAGTTCGTTGCTCGCAGCCGCTCTTTCATTTCCGGACCGACGAACATCCCCTGGGGGCTGATGAGGTACACCCCGCGGATCAGCATCTCGATGCGCGCGGTCAGCGCGTAGGCCGTCCCGGCGGTGAAGTCGACCAGGCGCCGGGTGAGGCCGGGATCGACGTCGAGGGTGACCAGGACCACGGCGCGGTTCTGGCGCAAGAAGTCGGTGATCTGGCGCGAGTCGTCGTAGTTCTCGGGCACCACGATCGCCACGTCGCGCTCGGGCTGGAAGGCCGAGGCCCCCCGACCAGAGGCGGCCGGGCGAACCCGGCTGACCCCATGAGAACCTTCAAGCACCGAGACTTGACCGGTGCGTAGCGGGCTGCGAGTGGGGCTCGTGGGTCGAAGGCCCGAACTCCTCGCCGGCTGAGTGGGAAAGGTGCGAGCGACCGCGACGGGCGTGGGCGACCACTCGGGCTCGTTGTCCTCGGGCTGCTCGGAGAAGGGCCGCGGCGTGTTGGCGGGGCCGTAGTCGCCGTAGTCGTCCTCGACGAGACCGAGAAAACCGAGGAGCCCTCGTAGCTTTTCTTTCATTCGTCTCTCCCTTGGATGAACTGCGCAAACTATGTTAGGCCAGGGCGCTCCCATCGGCCCGGGGCCCGAAGAGGGCCCGGCCCACCCGCACTTCCGTTGTGCCCAGTTCACAGGCCATTTCCAGGTCGTCGCTCATGCCCATCGATCGCTCCGCCAGGCCCAGTTCGTCGGCGAGTTCGACGGTTCGTCGAAACGCCCGCCTCGCCAAGTCGGCCTCAAGCGGAGCCACGACCATCAACCCGCGAACCTTCAAGTTCAACTCTCGAGCGCGACTCACGAGCCCGGGCACCATCGCCGGCGCCGCGCCGTTGCGTTCGGCGCGATTCTTAAAATCCACTTGAACGTCGAGCATCGAGGTACTTCCAAGCGAGGCCAGCTTGTCCAGCTCGCGCCGGCGCGAGACACCGCTGATCACCTCGGCGCAGCGAGTCGCCCGAGCGATCTTGTTCGACTGCAGAGCCCCCAGAAAGTGCCACACTCCACCGGGCGCGGCGTCGCGCTTATCGCAGAGCTCATCAACGTAGTTCTCTCCGAAGTCGCACAGACCCACCTCGAAAGCGGCGCGCACCGCCTCGCGCGAGACCGTCTTGGTGACCGCCACCACACGCACGCTCTGGACGTCGCGTCCGCTCGCCGCGATGCGCCGACGCAGCTCCTCGAAGTTGGCGCCAATGCGCTCGCGTAGTTGGCTAGCGGAGGAAGCTGGGGAGGTCGTCATCGCCACCGACGTCAAAGAAGTCGTCGCCCGTGGTCGTGAAGATGTCGCTCTTAGGTCCCTCGGTCATCGACGGTTCGCTGGTCGTCGTCGATCTCGTGCCACTGGGGTCAAAGCCCGCGGCGATCACGGTCACGCGCACCGCGTCACCGATAGAGTCGTCGATCACCGATCCAAAGATGATGTTGGCGTCGGGGTGAGCCACCGAGTGGATGATCTCGGCCGCCTGAGTCACTTCGTTGAGCGTCACGCTCGGTCCGCCCACGATGTTCATCAAGATGCCCCGCGCGCCATCGATCGAGGCTTCGAGCAAGGGCGAGGTGATCGCCGCTCGAGCCGCGTTCACCGCTCGGCCCTCGCCGGTCGAGCTGCCCACGCCCATGATCGCCGTGCCGGCGTTGCGCATCACCGTGTTGACGTCAGCGAAGTCGGTGTTGATGAGTCCGGGCACGGTAATGAGGTCGGTCACCCCGCGCACCGCCGAGAGCAAGACGTCGTCGGCGATCTTGAACGCGTCGATCATCGACGTGTCGGGAGCGGTCACCGAGAGCAATCGGTCATTGGGGATCACGATCAGGGTGTCGACCTTGTCGCGCAGGTTCTGAATGCCCTGTTCGGCCTGGGTGGCCCGACGCTTGCCCTCGAAACCGAAGGGTCGCGTGACCACGCCAATGGTGAGGATCCCCAGCGCCCGAGCGATCTCGGCCACCACCGGCGCCGCGCCGGTGCCCGTGCCGCCACCCTCTCCGGCGGTGATAAAGACCATGTCGGTGTCTTTGAGGGCCTCTTCGATCTCCGCGCGGTGATCTTCGGCGGCCTGACGGCCGACCTCGGGATCGCTCCCGGCGCCCAAGCCACGCGTGAGTTGGCGCCCGATGTCGATCTTGAGGTCGGCTTCGGAGAGCAACAACGCCTGAGCATCCGTGTTGGCCGCGATGAACTCGATGTTCTTCAAACCCGAGGTGATCATCCGGTTAACGGCGTTCGCCCCGCCGCCACCGACGCCGATGACCTTGATGACGGCGTGGTAGTTGCTCTGAATGAGGCTCATGGACTCCCCTTGGGTATTTCTTCTATTGTTACCGCGCCGCGGGCGCGTGTCGCGAACAGTCATTGAAGGCTAGCCATCGCCCACATACCGGTCAAATACAAGGCTTTTCTCATCCGCTCGGCGGCGTCACGGCGAGTTCATCGGGTACGGTCACGTCAACGACGTCGCCGGGCACCAGGGTGCTGTGGGCGATCACCGAGGCGATGGCGACGAACTTCGCGTGCAAGTTCGTCGCCGGCCCCACGACAAAGGTCACCGGCGTGGTCATCTCCAGGGTCACCGAACCCTGGGGGTCGTCGGTGATCGTGCTGACCTGAGAGGCAAAGGCCACGGGCAGCTGACTCGCGACGTAGGCGGCCGCTCGGCCCACACTTTGGTACGGCCACGACGTCGAAGTCGCTCCGAGGAACTGAAGGGTGGGCAGGTTCTCGTGCAGGGGGGCGCGGCTAAGGGCCCGGCCCTTCGCGTCCACGTACTCCAAGACGTGCGATGCGCTAAAGGCCACGGCCACCGCGACGTTCTCGTGAATGGCCAACTCCACCGTGTGGGGCCACTTCTTGGTGATGGTGACCGACGCGACCCAGGGCAGCGTTTCGAGACGCTCTTTGATCAGCGACTCATTCAGGTTGACCATCGAGGGATGCGAGGACAGGCCTGAGCGTCCGAGCACCGCCGCCACGCTCTCGTGTACGTTTCCGGTGACGACGACTTGCTCGACGCGAAAGTAGGGCCGATGCAGCGCCCACTGCAGTCCGAGCACAAGAAGCGTGACCGCCACGCCCACTGACACGAGCCACTTGGTCAGTCGACGCAGGCGCCGCCGCGCTACAACGGGGCGCTCGGTGAGTGCTCCGGGTGTGATCTGGCGCTCATGGGTGGCGGCGTGTCGACTCACGAGCCTGCTCCAAAGCCCACGAAGTGGTTCTCGCAGATCAGTTCGACCCCCGACGCCTCGAACACTCGCGCCTTGACCATATTTATAAGCGAGTAGACGTCGATGGCCAGTCCCCCGGCGTCGGCCTGGATGAAGTTCGCGTGCTTGTCGCTCACCGCAGCGCTGCCCAGGCGAAGACCCTTGCACCCGGCCTCTTCCACCAGGCGTGCGGCGTGGTCCCCTTCGGGATTGCGAAAGACGCTCCCGGCGTTCTGGCCGCCGGGTTGGTGCTCGCGACGCCAGCGCACGATCTCGCGAACGCGCTCTTCGGACTCCGTGACGTCACCGCGCGAGAGCGAAAAGCGCGCCTGGACCACCACGTCGCGCGCGCCCAGGGCGCTGGTGCGATATCTCAACGCCAACTGCTCTTTCGACCACACGCTGAGTGTGCCATCGCGCCAAATCGTCGCGTCGATCAGTGATCCCGCGATGTCGTCGCCGTGTCCCCCGGCGTTCATGGCGACCGCGCCCCCGACGGTACCCGGTACACCCACGGCCCACTCGAAACCCACGATCCCCTGGTGCGCGAGGCGCCGGGCCATGAGGGGAAGGTCCAGACCCGCCCCGGCCTCGACGATCACCTCGTCGCGACCCTCGAAGCTCAACGTGGCGCGCGAGCGATCGAAGTGCACGACGAGCACGTCGCGCTCGCCGTCTTCGACGAGCAGGTTCGACCCGTTGCCCAAGGCGACGAGCGCCAGTTGGGTCTCGACGATCGAGGGCGCCAGCTCGTCGAGTTCGCGCGGCGTGGCCACGCTCACGAACGCCCGAGCGGTTCCACCCACGCGGTACGTGGTGCGCGAGCCGAAGGGGGCGTGGACTTCGACGAGGCCCTTGCCCCGAGCCAGGAGTTCGTCGAGGGCGCTCACGAGAGCCCCCCCGGCAGGGTCGCGATGATCGAGCCAACGTCGCCCGCACCCAGAACCAAGATCACGTCGCTGTCGTCCACCAGGTGACCGAGTAGCTCGCCCACCAGCCCCAGGTCGGCGCAGTACAGGGTGTCGAGACTCGGGTCAAAGCCCAGCAGCGCATTCGCGATGAGCTCACCGGTGACGCCGTTCGGGTTCGCTTCTCCGGCCCGGTAGACGTCGGTGACTACGACGTGGCGCGCGCCGCTAAAGGCCGGGGCGAAGTGATCAACGAGCGCGAGGGTGCGCGTGACGCGGTGAGGCTGAAAGACGACGGTGATGCGCTCGTAGCCGGCGGCCTGGGTGGCCGCAA
This sequence comes from Acidimicrobiales bacterium, assembly GCA_035502215.1. Taxonomy (GTDB): domain Bacteria; phylum Actinomycetota; class Acidimicrobiia; order Acidimicrobiales; family RAAP-2; genus RAAP-2. Next base: position 6,925 of record DATJUR010000178.1, read on the forward strand.
TGGTGGCGGCGATCTCGCCGGGCAGGTGCGCGTAGTCCTCGTAGACGTCGGCGCCGCGCCACACCCCGCGGTACTGGTAACGCCGCGGTGCGCCCATGAAGTTCGACAGGCCACGCACGATGGCCTCATCGGCGATCCCCACCTCGTGAGCGAGGACCGCAACCACCGAGGCGTTGGCCACGTTGAGGGCCCCGGTCACGCGAAGTTCGATCTCCAGCTCACTGGGCCCACTCAAGGTGAAGTGCGCCCCGCGTCGCGCGAGAGCGACGTCGCTCACCCGCCACGTCGCCGCGTCGATGCTCCCCACGAGGACGGCCCCTGCGCGCGCGCCGACCACCCGCTGTGCGCCGGGGTCGTCGGCCCAGGCGACCACCGGTCCACTCGTGCGCTCGACCAAGTTGGCAAAGGCAAGTTCCAACGCGTCCAGGGATCCATAAAAGTCCAGGTGATCGGCTTCGACGTTGGTGATGCCGAGGGCAAAGGGGTGCATCTCGCCAAAGGTGCCGTAACTTTCGTCGATCTCCATGAGCAGGTCCCCGTCTCCCCAGTGACCCTGGGCTCCCACGCCCAGCACGGGGGCGCCCAGGAGCCACGCGTCGTCACGTCCGGCCGCGAGCGAGACCTGGACCATCATGGAGGTAGCGGTGGTCTTGCCGTGCGTGCCGCTAAAGCCAACGACGCGCTTGAGCGAGGAGAGTTCCTCGAAGGCGCCCGCACGCGTCACGAGCCGTGCGCCGGCTTGGCGAGCGGCCACGAGTTCCACGTTGTCGGCACCAACCGCGGGCGACCATAAGACCACCTCGGCACCCGCTGCGTGCGCTGGGTCGTGTCCGGCGAACACGGTGACGCGCCGGGCGCGCAGATCGTCGAAGACCGCGGACTCCGCGAGGTCGCTACCGCTTACCACTGCGCCAAACTCGGAGAGCAACATCGCCAGGCCGCTCATGCCCGCGCCGCCCACCCCCACCACGTGCACGCGCATGCCGGGGCGAAGGGCGCTCACGCCTGCACCCCCAGAACAACCTGGGCGATGGCCACAGCAGCCCGGGGGTGGGCCAGCGAGTGCACGGCCCGCGCCATTTCGTCGCGCACCGCGTCTTCGGCAATGACGTCCAGAGCGTCGCCGAGCGTCTGGGCGCTGCAGCGGTCGTCGCGCACGATGATCGCCCCGCCCACTTCGGCGAGCGCTCGCGCGTTCATGGTCTGGTGGTCGTGGGGCGCGCCGGGCAGGGGTACCAGGACCGCGGGCACGCTCAGCGTTTCGAGCTCGGCCACGGTGATCGCGCCGGCGCGACAGACCGCCACGTCGCACAACGACCACAGACTCCCCATATCCCCGAACTCAATGACTCGGTAGTCGAGACCGTTGAGGTCGGGTCGCGTTGCCGATATCTCGGCGTAGTCGCGCCGCCCGGTGACGTGCACGAGGGCCCGGTCGCGTCGCGACGACCACAACTGAGCCAGGTCTCGCACCGCCACGTTCACTCGGTGCGACCCGAGCGATCCGGTCACGACGAGCACCACCGTGCGATCGGCGTCGATGGGGGGTTCCGCGCTCAACTTGGCGACTCGGCGCGCGCCGGGCGAACGGTCGAGCGACTCGATGCTCTCGCGCAGGGGTGCCCCCGTGACCACCACCTTGTCGCTCGCGGGACCAAAGGCGGTGCACCGCTTGGTCGCCCAGTGCGCCAGCAGTCGGTGCGCGGCCCCGGGCACCGCGTCGAAATCCACCAAGACCAGCGGAACGCGCCAGCAGGCGGCCGCCAGAGCCACGGCAAAAGACGCGTACCCGCCCACCGAGACCACCGCGGAGGGACGCCAACGCCCAATGAGGAACTGGGCGCTCACCAGCGCCGCGGCGAGTCCGAGACACGCACCGGCGTTGGCCAGTAGATCACTCGGGCGCAGCGAGCGGCGCAGCCCTCGTCCCGGCAGCAACGTCAGCGCGACGTCGCCGCGAAGAAGCGTGCGCTCTTGACCGCGGCGACTCCCCACGTAGTGCAGGTCACCCGGCGCCACGCCCTGGGCCACCAGGGCCTCGGCGATCGCTTGCATGGGAAAGACATGTCCCCCTGTACCGCCCCCGGTGATGACGACGGGGCGGGCCATTAGTACCGCTCGGGACGATTCGGGTGTCGTCGGGGATCGTAACGTCCCGTACGACGAGGCGCACTGCGCGGTGCCTCGTAGGTTCGTCGCGGGTTCGTACGAACGGGAGGACGCCCAGCGCGTATCGCCGAGCGCGACGGGCGTGGCGGGGCCGTCCGGGCGACGCGAACGATCGCGGGAATCGTCAGGTCGCTCGAGTGCGAGCGGTCGTGGGCGATGTTGTAGAGCACCCCGACCGCGGCGAGCTCGGTGATGAGCGCCGTGCCCCCATAGGAGAAGAAGGGCAAGGGAACCCCGGTCACCGCCCACCACCCCACCACCGAAGCGATATTGAGAAGGGCTTCAACGACGATCCAGGTCGCGATGCCGACGGCGATCAATCGGTAGACCTGATTCGAGCACTGGCGCGCAATGCGCAACGCCACGAAGAGGAAGGCAATGAACAGCGCAATGACCGCAAAGGTCCCGATGACCCCCAGTTCTTCACCGATGATCGAAAAGATGAAGTCGGTCTGGGGATTGGGCAACAGCCCCCAGATCTCGCGGCTGTGCCCCAGGCCGAGCCCGCTGACTCCTCCCGCGCCGAGTCCGATGCGCGACTGGAGCAGCTGATACCCGCTTGTGGTCAAGTTCGAGTTCGGATGCAAAAAGGCGAAGAACCGCCGCGCGGAGTACGGGTCCGAGATCATGTAGATGCCCACCGCCGCACTAAGGGCGACGAGCGAGCCCACCAGCAGTCGCCGCGAGAGCCCCGCCACGGCCAGCATCGCCAAGGCGATCACCAGTATCACCGAGGCGGTCCCGAGGTCGGGCTCCAGGACGATCAGACCACATCCCAACCAGATGGGCAGCGTCCGTATGGCCAGCTGCTTCCAGTCGTTCAACTCGTCGTGGTGTTGAAGGACCAACCAAGCGATGAACACGACGGTACACAGCTTGAAGATCTCCGAGGGCTGCAGATCGATCAGATTCAGATTCAGCCACCGCTTCCCGCCGTTGGCCCCCACGCCCACGGCCTTAACCGCGACCAACAAAACGAGACCCACGGTCATGAGCAGCGGGGCGCTCTTGACCAGCCGCACGAGACGAGTGCGCGCCGCGAGATAGAAGGCGAAGATGCCCAAGATGAGATACGCCATGTCGTGAATGGTGATGGAAAATGCCGAGCCGCCGTTGGCGGCCGACTGGCCCTCGCTGGCCGAGGCCACGAAGATCGTGCCGAAGATCACCAGGGCGGTGGTAACGAGCACGAGCACCCGGGCGGTGTTGTCGCCGTGGGGCAGAGGCTGGAACAACCCACGTTCGGGGTACCGCGACGCCTCGCGCGAGTCGGGCGGTCGGCGCGTCGGTTGTCGCGTCAGGCGCGCGGAACGATCAGCGCGAGTCGCCACTAGACGACCTTCGCGATCTTGAGGAAGTCGCCGTAAAAGATGCCGAGGCCGAGCATCGCGCCGAGCCCGGCCAGAATCCAGAAGCGCACGATGACCGTGGTCTCAGGCCATCCCAGGGACTCGAAGTGGTGCTGAAGCGGCGCGATGCGAAAGACTCGTCGCCCAAAGACCCGGTAGCTGATGACTTGGATGATCACGGACAGCGTGACGGTCACGAACAGGCCCCCGATAATCGGCAGCAGCAAGTCGAGATTCATGAGCAGACACAGCGCGCCAAGTCCCGTGCCGATCGCCAGAGAACCGGTGTCGCCCATGAAGATGCGCGCCGGCGCGGCGTTCCACCACAGAAACCCGAGGCACGCGCCGACGAGCGCAACCGCAACGAGACCGAGATCCAGCGACGCGTGCAGCCGATAGATATCGAAGTGGCGAAACTGCCAGTAGCCCATG
>DATJUR010000179.1:0-22190 GCA_035502215.1 Acidimicrobiales bacterium
TTCGAGCTCTTGACGGTCGCCGCCTTGTTGCACTTTTCCGACGAGGGGGTGGACGTCGGCGTGATCGAAGTCGGTCTCGGCGGTACGTGGGACTCGACCAACGTGATCGACTCCGACGTCGCGGTTCTCACGAACGTCGACCTCGACCACACTGCGGTGCTCGGTCCGACGGTGAGCGCCATCGCGTCCGACAAGGTCGGCATCTTTCGCCACGACGCGATCAACGTTGTGGCCACCACCAACGCGATCGTGGTGGCGATCGCCGAAGAAAAGACGCACGAGCTCGACGCCACGCTGTGGCGCATCGGTGAGGAGTTCGATCTGCGCGAGAATGAGCTGGCCATCGGTGGCCGCGCTATCTCGTTGCGGACCCCCTACGCCGACTACGAGGACGTGTTCGTGTCACTTCACGGCATTCACCAGGGAGTAAACGCCGCCACGGCGATCGTTGCCGCTGAGGCCTTCCTTGGTCGCGCGCTCGGCGAGGACGTGGTGGGCACCACGGCGGCGAGCGCGCGGATGCCGGGGCGCATGGAGGTCATTGCGCGCAATCCCCTCATCGTCGTCGACGGGGCGCACAACCCCGCGGGCGTGCGTGCGCTGGTCGCCACCCTCGATGGAGCCTTCGATGTGTCCGGGCAGCGACGTTGTGTCCTGGGCATGCTCACCGGTCGTAATCTCGACGACATGGTGACCCCACTCGTGGGTGCGGGCTTCAGTGAGTTCTACTGCTGCGCACCGAACTCTCCGCGCGCGGTTCCCGCGAGCGAGTTAGTGCGCGTGCTCCAGCGACACGGCGCGGTCGCTTACGAGCACCCGACCTCGCGCGCCGCGCTCGCGCACGCGCGCGAGAGATCGAGCGACGACGATCTCATAGTGGTCGCCGGAAGTCTGTACCTGGTCGCCGAAGTACGCGGCGAGGTGCTGCGCATCGCGTCCCGGCATCTCCACTGACGCTGCTAGATTGCCCGGCGTGAAGAGAACCCTCGTCATCGTCAAGCCCGACGCCCTCGAGCGCGGGCTGCTCGGAGAGATCGTGGCGCGCTTCGAGGACCGAGAGTTGCGCCTCGTGGCGGCCGAACTGCGAACCATCGACGCCGAGACGGCTCGCCACCACTACGCCGAGCACGCGGGCAAGTCGTTTTTCGAGCCGCTGGTGGCCTTCATCACGCGCGGCCCGTCACTGGTGGCGGTCCTCGAGGGTCCCGGCGACACCTGGCGAGTCGTTCGCACGATGATGGGTGCGACGAACCCGCTCGACGCGGCGCCCGGCACGATACGCGGCGACCTGGCCACCCACGCCACCGAAAACCTTATTCACGGCTCAGATTCGGCTGAATCGGCGCAACGTGAGATCGCGATCTTCTTTCCAGACTTGAGATAATCGAGCCTCACTGGTCGGCGCTGCGCCAGATGTCCTAGCCTTGTAGGGAAGCCAACCGGGTCGCGTCCTAAAGGAAATCTATGGTTGATGGTCGATTCTCACTCTTAGGTCGTGATATGGCGGTCGACCTGGGCACCGCCAACACCTTGGTGTACGTGCGCGGGCGCGGCATCGTGCTCAACGAGCCCTCCGTGGTGGCCATCGACATCAAAGACGGCAAGCCGTTGGCCGTGGGCGCCGAGGCCAAGCGCATGATCGGTCGCACCCCCAGCAACATCCAGGCGATCCGTCCCCTCAAGGACGGAGTCATCGCTGACTTCGAGATCTGCGAGAAGATGCTTCGCTACTTCATCCACCGCGTGCACCAACGTCGCTTCGCCAAGCCGCGCATGGTGATCTGCGTGCCCTCGGGCATCACCGGGGTCGAGCAGCGCGCGGTGATGGAAGCGGCCGAGTTCGCCGGCGCGCGAAAGGCGTACATCATCGAAGAGCCGATGGCTGCGGGCATCGGCGCGGGGCTGCCTATTCACGAACCGACCGGCAACATGGTGGTCGACATTGGCGGAGGGACCTCGGAGGTCGCGGTGATCTCCCTGGGCGGCATCGTGACCAGTCAGTCGATTCGCGTGGGCGGCGACGAGCTCGACGAAGCGCTCGTGGCGTACGTGAAAAAAGAGTTCCAACTGGCCCTGGGTGAGCGCACCGCCGAGGAGATCAAGATGCAACTGGGCTCGGCCTTTCCGCTCCAAGAGGAGTTGCGCGCCGAGATCCGCGGTCGCGACCTGGTGACCGGACTCCCCAAGACCGTGGTGATCTCGACCGAGCAGATTCGCGAGGCGATCTCCGAGCCGGTCCAGGCCATCGTCGACGCGGTCAAGGTGACCCTCGACCGCACGCCCCCGGAGCTTTCGTCTGACCTGATGGAGCAGGGTATTGTCCTCACCGGTGGTGGGGCGCTGTTGGCGGGAATGGCCGCCCGCTTGGAGTACGAGACCAATATGCCGATCATTGTGGCGAATGACCCCTTGAACTGCGTGGCGCTCGGTAGTGGCATGTGCCTCGAAGAGATCGACGTCTTCGCGCGCATGTTGAAGACCAGTCCTTCGCGCTAACCCCGTGGCCACCGATCGTTCGCGGCGACGCACGTGGACATTCTCTTTGGCCATCGCTCTCACTCTGCTCATCTTGTATCTCACCACGGGGGTCTCCTCGGGCCTACGCGGTGGGGCCAACATCGTTCTCACGCCCTTTAGTTGGGCGGTCAATACCATCGCCCATCCGCTCGGGCATCTCTTCGCCGGTGCGATCGACTACAGCGACGTGGTGGCCCAGAATCAGAAGCTGCGTCGCCAGCTCGCCCAGGCCGACGAGCGTCTGAACGAAGAGTGGTCGTACTCGCGCCAACTCCAACAGATCTCGACCCAACTCAACGTGCCCTTCGTGAGTTCGCTGCCCACCGTTGCGGTCCAGGTCACCACCGACTCACCCACGAACTTCTCGGCCACCGTAGGAGTCTCCAAGGGACGCAGCAGCGGCATTCTCGTGGGCATGCCGGTCGTCGCCAATGGGGGACTGGTTGGTCGGGTGATCTCGACGACCACCAACGGATCCACCGTGCAACTCATCAGCGACACGCACTCGCTGGTGGGGGTGACCTTCGCCCACAGCACGAGCGACCTGGTGGTGTCGGGACGCGGCGTGAACAACGGACTCGGAGCCACCTCGGTGCCCACGAACTCGGGCGTCGAGGTGGGGACCAAGCTCTTCACCGACGGTCTTGACGGCGGGCTGTTCCCCGTCGGTCTGCCCGTGGCGAGCGTCAAGGCGGTGACGCTGACACCCGGGGCCTCCACGTACAACCTGTCGTTACAACCCGCCGCGGACCTGCGCCATCTGTCGTACCTCGACGTCGTTCTCTGGGAGCCCGCCACGTGAGGCGAGTCCTGCTGCCCGTGACGGTTGTCACGCTCGTGGTGGTCGCCATCCAGTTGTCGATCTTTTCCAGCCTGCGCTTCGCCGGCGTGGTGGTGATGCTGGTGTGGCTCTGGCCCCTCGCCATGGGTCTCGCCGGGCTGACCTCGCTGGCGCTGTGGTGCGCGGTGGTGGCGGGGGTCTTCTTTGACACTCACGCGGTCACGCCCTTTGGACTCACCGCGGTGGTCGCGGTGATCCTCGCCTACGGCGCGTCGCGCTTGGGCAAAGAGGGCGTGGGGGACCTGGACTCCGCCGCGTGGTGGGTGACGCCACTCATCGCGGCCGCAGCCGGCTTCATCGCGCCGGCGCTCTTCGTGGGCGCGAGCTTCTTCACGCTCAACTTTTCCTTTTGGCGCGACAGTCTGTTTGCCTCCATGGTGGTCAACGCCGTGGCGTTCTTCATCCTGGCTCGTCCCATGACGCGTCTGGCCCGGTGGGCCGGAAACTTCGGTGGGACCCGTCGATGAGTGGTTCGTGGCGCAACCGACCGACCGGCTCGTGGTGGTCGCGGATGTGGCGCCCGTGGGTCTCGCTGCACCCCTTTCGTGGTCGCGGACTCAATATCAACGAGCCCAAGACGGTGGGAATCCGCGACCTCATCGCTCCACCCAGCAACGTCGAGGTGCGCCCAGCTCGACGCTGGTTCGTGATCGGGGGATTCTTTTTGATCCTCTTTGGCGCCCTGGTGGTTCGCCTGTTCTTCTTGCAGGTGGTGGACTACAAGGCCTCGTACCAGAACGTGACCTCGAACTCCGAAGAGACCATCACCGTTCCAGCGACGCGCGGGGACATCTTGGACCGCGAGGGACAGCCCCTGGTGACCAATACCACGACCACCGAGATTCGACTGTCGCGAGAGCTCGCCGCCCTCTATCCGAGTGTGAAGGGTTCGCTCTCCTCGCTCACGGGCATCAGCGTCAAGCAGATTGACGCCGACCTCAAGAACGAGCAGTACAGCCCCTACGAGCCCGCTCCCATCCTGGCCAACGCCCCGCCGAGCGAGGTCCAGTTCGTCAAGTTGCACCCCAAGGAGTTTCCCGGCGTCACCGTGCTTGACGTCTCTCAGCGTGACTATCCCCAGGGCGGCAACGTCGCCGCCCAGGTGCTGGGCTACGTCGGGCCGATCACCCAACAAGAGATCGATGCGGACCCCCACGCTGGCTATCAACCGGACTCCACCATCGGCAAGACCGGCATCGAGGCGTACTACGAGCAGTACCTGCGCGGCAAGGAGGGCACGAGCACCTTGGAGGTGAGCCCGACGGGCAACGTGCTCGCGACGCTCAAGAGCACCGCACCGACCGTCGGTGACTCAGTGGTGCTCAACATCGACTCGGGGTTGCAGAAGGATCTCGAGAACAATCTCCAGGACGAGATCCTGGCCGACCGGCACTCGATCGACCCCGTGTCGCACCGGGTGCCCGAGGCGATCAACGGCGCCGCAGTTGTGATGAACATTCAAAACGGCCAAGTCTTGGCTATGGCGAGTTACCCCTCCTACAACCTGGACTCATTCGTAAAGGGCCTGACCGAGTCGGAGTATCAGACGCTGCGCGGCGAAGGGGGATTCAACAACTTCGCCATCCAGGGGCTCTACACCCCGGGCAGCACCTTCAAGCTCGTCACCGCGACGGCCGAGTTACAAACGGGCATCTTTCCGGCGTACAAGTACGTCGACGACACGGGCGTCTTTAAGGTGCCCGACTGCAAGTCGGTGGCGGGCAGTCTGTGCTCGTTCCACGACGACGACAACTCCGCGGCCGGCGAGATCGACCTGCCCATGGCACTGACCGTCTCTTCGGACTACTACTTCTACAACATGGGGTACCTGTTTTGGTCCCAGTCCGCTCGCTACGGCCAAACTCCCATCCAGAACGTGGCGACGAACTACGGCCTCAACAGCCTCACCAACATCGACCTGCCCGACGAGGTGTCCAGTCGCGTGGACTCACCCGAAGTGCGCCGAGAGTTGCACGACGAAGCGCCCGCGGCGTTTCCGCGCGAAACGTGGTACGCGGGGGACAACATTGAGATGGCCTTCGGCCAGGGTCTCACCGCCCTGACCCCGATTGGCCTGGCCGACGCGTACGCGACCTTCGCCAACGGCGGTACGCGCTACGCCCCCGAGGTGGCCGCCGCCGTGGTGAACCCCCACGGCCAGGTGGTCGTTCGCTACACCCCGCGCGTGCTCGGTCACGTGAACTTGCCCGCCAGCGTGCGCACCCCGATACTCCAGGGACTCGAAGGCGTGGTCAATGACCCCTCCGGCACCGCCTACGCCCCCTTTCACCAGTACACCAACTTCAACCTGTCGTCCTACGTGATCGCGGGCAAGACCGGTACGGCGAGCAACGGTCTCAACGAGGAGCCCAACTCGTGGTTTGTGGGCTTTGGACCGGTCGGTCACCCCCAGTACGTGGTGCTGTGCGTGATCGGCGAGGGCGGATACGGTGCCGACGCCTCGGCCCCCGTGGTCGCCAAGACGTTTAACTACTTGGTGTCTCACACGATTCCGGCGGTTCGACTCAGCCCAGAACTCACGACTCCCACTGCGGGTTCCTCGGGCACCACGACCACCACCACGCCCGGCCAAACCACCACGACGACCTCACCGACGCCCTGAATGGGCCGAGTTCGGCGCGTGGTGCGGTAGCCTGAAGGTGTTGGGCGTACCGGCACACAGGGTGTCGGTCGCAAAGGAACGTCGCGCTAACGCAGGTTATTCTCCGTTACGCACAGCATTGAGGACATGACGTGGCCATCGCCATTGCGCTAGAGCTGCTAGGAAGCGTCGCAGTCCTGCTCGTCTCGACCCAACAGATCGTTCATGTTTTTCACCTGGTCGACGCCGGTATCCCACCGAGTGCGACTTCGCGCGGCCTAGTGCGGCACGTCTACTTATCTCAGAACGCAAGGAGTACCCGTCGTGAGCGACGAATCCACCCAACCCCTACCCTCATCATCTAGCCCCAGAATTGGTGATACCCGTCCAGCCCCACAAATAGGCGACACTCGACCAGCGGGACGCAGCTCCGCCCCGGGCGCGCCGGGCACGCCATCGCCCCCCGGCCAGGGCCGACGTCGCCGCGGAGGTCGAGGACGTTCCGGCGGCCAAGGCAACCGTGACGGTCGCGACGCTCGTGACAGCCGCGACGCCACCACGGCCGTAGCGACGCGTCGGCCCACCGACGCCCCCGTCGAAGCGTCGGCGCCCGAGGCCGCCGAGAGCCCCGCGCGCAAGAGCTCGCGTCGCCGGCGCGGGGGTGAACGGCGCACCCGAGCCCAGGGCCGCTATCTCATGGCCGTGCACACCACGTCCGACGCCACGCACATCGCCACCCTCGAGGGCCGCTCGATGGTTGAGTACACGGTCGCCAAGAACGCCGATGAGACCAACCAGATCGACGGCAATATCTACGTGGGCCGGATCCAAAATGTGCTGCCGGGCATGGAGCTTGCCTTCGTGGACATTGGCATCCCCAAGAACGCGGTTCTCTACAAGGGCGACGTGTCCTACGACGACGACGTAGACGGGGTTCCCCAGAACAACAAGCGCATCGAAGAGATGATTCGCGCGGGCCAGACGGTGCTGTGTCAGGTGACCAAGAACGCCATCGGCGCCAAGGGCGCTCGCCTCACCCAGGAGGTCTCACTGCCCGGGCGATTCGCGGTGCTCGTGCCGAACTCCTCGACGATCGGTATCTCCAAGCGCCTGCCCGACGGTGAGCGACGACGCTTGCGCAAGATCATCGAGGACGTCAAGCCCGCTCAGCACGGCATCATCATCCGCACCGCCGCCGAGGGTGTGACCGCCGACGACCTGGCCCGCGACGTGACCTCACTGGTGGAGAAGTGGTCGGCCATCGAGAGTGAAGTGACCAAGTCCAATCAGCCGCGTCTGGTGTATCGCGACCTCGACCTGGCGGTGCGGGTGCTGCGAGAAGAGCTCAACGAGGAGTACCGTGCCGTGCTCATCGACGACCCGATCCTCTACGAGAAGGTTCGCGACTACGTCATGGCCGTCAACCCCGAACTGGCCGACCGCATCGAGTTCTACAACCGCGACGTCGAAGAGCTGCCACTCTTTGAGCGCTACTTCGTGCACGAGCAGCTTCATCGTTCGCTCGACCGCAAAGTCTTCTTGCCCTCGGGAGGGTCTCTTATCATCGAGCGCACCGAAGCGCTCACGGTGATCGACGTCAACACGGGCAAGAACGTGGGCACCAACAACCTCGAAGAGACCGTCTTTCGCAACAATCTCGAAGCGGCCGACGAGGTCGCGCGCCAACTGCGACTGCGTGATATCGGCGGCATTATCGTGATCGACTTCATCGACATGGAGTCCAAGTCAAATCGCGAGGCGGTGGCTTCGGCGTTGCGCCAAGCTCTCTCGCGCGACAAGACCCGCAGCCAGGTTTTTGATATCTCCGAGTTGGGCCTGGTCGAGATGACCAGAAAGCGCGTGAACGAAGGCCTGCTCGAATCGCTCTCGGTGGTGTGCGGGGTGTGTGACGGGCGTGGCTTCATTGTGAACACCGGCCTCTAAGAGCTCCCGAGCCGGGGTTCTTAGGAGCTGTCGGTTCTGGCCTTATTCGCGATCCGCTATGATGGGAACCCTTATGTACGCCGTTATCCGTGTAGGAACATCTCAAGAGCGCGTCACCGAGGGCCAAGTGGTCCGGGTCGATCTGCGCAGCGAAGCGGTCGGCGCCGACGTCGAGTTTCAGCCGGTTTTGCTCGTCGACGGGGACACCGTGGTGGCCGGTCCGGCCCTCAAGGGCGCCACAGTAACCGCCAAGATCATCGGTGAGGAAAAAGGCCCCAAGATTCGGGCCCTGACCTACAAGCCCAAGGCGATCCAGCGTCGTCGCTGGGGACACCGTCAGCACTACTCAACCGTCGAAATCACCAAGATTTCGGCCAAGGCCTAAGGAGATCCCATGTCAAAGACCAAGGGTGGCGGATCGACGCGCAACGGTCGCGACTCCGCCGCGCAGCGCCTGGGCGTCAAGGAGTTTGATGGAACGCTCGTCAAGTCCGGCAGCATCATTGTTCGTCAGCGTGGTACCCAGTTCCATCCCGGCCGCAACGTCGGTATCGGCAAGGACGACACGCTGTTTGCGCTCGCTGAGGGAACCGTGAAGTTTGGTTACCGTGGCGGCAGAAAACTAGTTGACGTTCTCGCCGACTGAGTTTTCCTCCTAAAACTAAGAAACCCCCGGGCACAGCCCGGGGGTTTCTTAGTTTGTAGCGATCCTACGACGACTTGACGGCCTTTTTGAACGTCGAACCAATCGAGACCTTCGGGGCCCGAGAGGCCTTGACTTGAATGGCCTCGCCCGTCTGGGGGTTGCGCGCGGTGCGAGCCTTGCGCTCTACGCGCTCGAACGACAGGAATCCAGACAGCACAATCTTTTCGCCCTTGGAGACGTTGCCGACCACGACGTCCTCGAATGCCTTTAGAACTTCGGCAACGGTGTTCTTCGAGGCGCCACTTTCGGCGACAATTGCTTCTACCAACTCGGCCTTGTTCACCGGTCGACTCCTTACTCTTCTCTGAAACGGAACTGGGTCTTCCCAGCAGCCACCGCCAGTTTTACCGGAAAAACGGGAAATTCTGCGGATTTCGAACTAAGAATTGCCGGTGTTCCTCACAGACCCCTCTCAAAGTACCTGATGAAAGCGGTCTTCTGTCGAAGCGGCGTCGCTTGGGATTTGTTGGACAGGGACCCGAAACGTGCCAAATACCAAGAAAACTGGCACTTTTGGAGTGAGGCGCCCCGCGAGAGGCGCTTCGCGAGTTCGTCCCATCGAGCCAAAAGTCCCACGAAAAGCCTGTTCCGTAGGATGGTTGGGTGTCCTCTTTCGTCGATCGCGCTCAATTGCACGCCAAAGCCGGCAATGGTGGGGCGGGATGCGTCAGTTTTCGCCGTGAGGCCCACGTGTCCAAGGGCGGTCCGGACGGGGGAGACGGGGGAAATGGGGGCAGCGTCTGGCTCGAAGCCGATCACAACCAGGCCTCGTTGCTCGGGTTCAAGGATCACCCCTTTCGGCGAGCCACCGACGGAAAACACGGCACCTCGAAGCGCCAGCACGGCGCACGCGGCAAGGACATCATCGTCGCGGTGCCGGTGGGCACGATGGTCTATGACGCTCAGGGGCACCTGCTCGTGGATTTGGCGAGTTCGGGCGAGCGATGGCTTGCGGCCGAGGGCGGGCTCGGCGGCTTTGGCAACGCGCGTTTTCTCTCGAATCAGCGTCGCGCGCCGGCCTTCGCCGAGCAGGGAGAGTTTGGCGAAGAGCACTGGTTCGAACTCGAACTCAAGCTCCAGGCCGACGTGGCGCTGATCGGCTTTCCCAACGTGGGCAAGTCGACGCTGATCTCGCGGATCTCGGCCGCGCGACCCAAGATCGCCGACTATCCCTTTACGACTCTGGTGCCCCACCTGGGCGTGGTGCGCGTGGGTTCGCGAGCGTCGCGCCCGGGCGACGCGACCGAGTTCGTGGTCGCCGACATACCGGGACTGATCGAGGGTGCGGCGAACGGGCGCGGGCTCGGACACGACTTCCTTCGCCACATCGAGCGCGCGTGCGTGCTGTGCGTGCTGGTGGATCTCTCGGAACTTGCGCCAAGCCCCCCTGAGGATCAGTTGGCGATTCTGCTGGAGGAGTTGGGCGAGTATCACCGCGACCTGCTGGAGCGTCCGCGCATCGTCGTGGGCTCCAAGGGCGACGTGGCGGCCTACGAGATGGCGGGCGTCGAGTCGATCTCGTCGATCAGCGGTGAGGGCCTCGATGAGTTGGTCACGCAGCTCGCCCACCTGGTTACTGAGGCCCGCGCCGCCCAAGCGGCCGAGCATCAACGAGAAGTCGTGATCCACCGGCCCGTCTCCCAGGAGATCACCGTCGAGCGCGAGGGCGAGGGCCACTGGCGTGTCGAGGGCCGCGCCGCGCGCCGGGCGGCTCGCTTCTCAGATCTCACCAACGACGAGGCCCTGGCCGAGGTGGTACGCCGACTGAGAGAACTCGGCGTTGATCGACTACTCACTCGAGCCGGCGTGCGCGACGGTGATCTGATCAGCGTGGGTGATCTCACCTTCGAGTGGTGGCGCGACGCGGTCGACACGGGGCTGGATCGCGACCACCATCGCGCGACGCGACGCGAGCGTCTCGCGCGCAGCGGGCGCCTAGAGGACGAGTACGATGACGAGTCGTAGCGTCGTGGTCAAAGTCGGCACGTCCTCGGTGACCGACAGTCGCGGCGGCGTGGACGTGTCGGTGTTGAGCGACATCGCCCGGGACGTCGTGGCGCTGCGCGAGGACGGTTGGTCGGTCGCCGTGGTGACCTCCGGGGCGATCACCGCCGGATGGGCGGACGTGGGTGAGGGTCGAGCGCGCCCGCGCGACGCCGCCACGCTCCAAGCGGTCTCGGCGGTCGGACAACCCTTGCTGATGCACGCCTGGCGTGACGCGTTCGCTCCGCACGGCGCGCGCGTCGGACAGGTCCTCTTAGCGCCGCTGGACTTTTCGCACCGTGGACAGTATCTTCACGCACGCGGCACGATCGAAGCCCTCGCCGCGCTGCGCGTGGTGCCGGTGATCAATGAGAACGACGCCGTCGCCGATGAGGAGATTCGCTTCGGTGACAACGACCGGCTCGCCGCGCTGGTCGCCAATCTCGTGGGTGCCTCGCACCTCGTGCTCTTAACCGACACGCCGGGTCTGCTCACGGCCGATCCCAAGGTCGATGAGTCCGCCACGCTCATCGAAGAGGTCACGGCCTTTGACGCCGACCTCGTGCGCGCGGCCGGACTGAGCCGCTCGGGGGTCGGCAGTGGGGGAATGGCCTCGAAGCTCGCCGCCGCCCACATGGCCGCGTGGTCGGGCGTGACCACGGTCATCGCCTCGGCGCGCGCACCGCACGCGCTGCTGTTGGCCGCGAGCAACTCGGCGGGCTTCGGTACGACGTTTCGCCCGCGGCCCGAGCGACTGTCCGCGCGCAAGTCCTGGATCGCCTTCGCGGTGGCGAGCCAAGGTTCACTGTGCATCAACGAAGGTGCTCGCATCGCGCTGGAGCGTGACGGACGCAGCCTGCTGCGAGTCGGTGTCGAGTCCTTTAGCGGTGACTTCGCCGAGGGTGACGCCGTGGAGATCAAAGGTCCCGAGGGCGAGGTTGTCGCCAAGGGTCTCGTACGGGTGTCGGCCGAGTCGTTCGACGAGGGTGACGACGTGGTCATCCATCGAGACGACCTTGTCCTTCTACGCCGTGTGTAGTGGCCATTACGCTTGAGAGATGACGACCGTCGACCTGCTCGAGCAAGGCACCCGGGTCAAGGCCGCGGCCCGGGAACTCGCCCAGTCCTCAAATGAGACGCGCCAGGGGGTGCTCCTTGACGTCGCCGATCGCCTGGAGAAGAACGAAGCCGAGCTGCTCGGGATCAACGAGGCGGACTTAGAGGACTACCACGAGCCCGGCCCGGGTCGTGATCGGCTGAGACTGACGAGCGAGCGGGTGGCCTCGATGGCCAGTGCGTTGCGCGCGATTGCCCACGGTGATGATCCGCTCTTTGAGGTCCTCGACCAGCGGATCCTGGACAACGGCCTGCGCGTGGAGCGCCTGCGCGTCCCCTTGGGGGTGATCGGCGTGGTCTACGAGAATCGCCCGAACGTCACCACCGACGTGGCGGGACTGTGCGTACGCAGTGGCAATGCGGCGTACCTGCGTGGATCCAAGAGCGCCCAACGCACCAACGACTACCTGGTGACGCTCTGGCAAGACGCGCTGGAGTCCGCGGGACTGCCCGCGGCTTGCGTAACGCTGGTCCACGACACCTCCCACGAGAGCGCGGTGGCCTTTATGCAGATGAGTGACGTGCTCGACTGTTTGATCCCGCGCGGCGGTCCGAGTCTGATCAAAGCCATGCGCGAAAACGCGCGCGTCCCCTACGTGCTCGACGGCGACGGGAACTGTCACATCTACGTCGATGAGTCGGCCCAACTCGACCAGGCGCTGGCCATCGTGCGAAACGCCAAAACATCACGCCCCGGGGTGTGCAACGCCGCCGAGACACTGCTCGTTCATGAGTCGCTCGCGCCCGGGTTCTTGCCCACCCTGGCCGCAGCCATGCCCGAGGTGGAGTTGCGCGCCGACGAACGCGCGCGGCACTTCATACCCGACGCGACCCCGGCGAGCGACGAGGACTTCGCTCGGGAGTTCTTGGACCTGATCCTGGCCGTCAAGGTCGTGGGATCGCTCGATGAAGCGATCGAGCACGTCGCGCGCTACGGCACCGGCCACAGCGAGGCGATCGTGACCGAGAACGCTGAGCACGCCGAGGCCTGGGTGCGGCGCGTCGACGCGGCCGCGGTGCTGGTGAATGCCTCCACGCGTTTTGTCGATGGCGGCGAGCTCGGCTTGGGGGCCGAAGTGGGTATCTCCACCCAGAAACTCCACGCGCGAGGTCCGATGGGGGTGCGTGAGTTGACCTGCCTGAAGTGGGTCGTGCGAGGAGACGGGCAGACTCGATGACGGCGCTCGACCCCCGCGAAGAACTGGCCCAGCGCCTGGGGCTGGCGAGCGTACCGCCGGTGCGCTTTGAGTCCCCCCACGAGGTCCGCCAGCTGCTGGCCGCCCACGACTATCTCGCCGACGACGCCATCGCCTCGGTCACCTACCTCGCCGATCGCCTCGCCAAGCCGGTGCTCGTCGAGGGTCCCGCCGGTACGGGCAAGACCGCCCTGGCCCGGGCGGTCGCCGACTCGATCGGCGCGCGCCTGATCCGCCTGCAGTGCTACGAGGGCCTCGATGAATCCAAGGCCCTCTACGAGTGGAACTACCGCAAGCAGCTCCTGCGCATCCAGGCCGGACGCCCTGACGGTTCGAGCGCCGAAGAGTGGCACCATCTCGAAGAGGACATCTTCGCCGAGGAGTTCATGCTCACCCGCCCGCTGCTCGAGGCGATCTCGGCCAGGGACCCCGTGGTCTTGCTCATCGACGAAGTCGACCGGGTCGAACTGGAGACCGAGGCACTCATGCTCGAGATCCTCTCGGAGTATCAAGTCTCGATTCCCGAACTGGGCACGATCCGCGCCCAGCAGATCCCCATGGTCTTTCTCACCTCCAACAACACCCGCGAGCTCTCCGAAGCACTCAAGCGCCGCTGCCTATACCTCTACGTGGGGTATCCCACCATTGAACGCGAGCGCGACATCATCGTGTCGCGCGTGCCGGGCATTACCAAGACCCTGGCCGAACAGATCGCCCAGGTGGTGCGCTCGCTGCGCACCCTCGACCTGAAAAAGGCACCCTCGGTCTCTGAGACCCTGGACTGGGCGCGCACGCTGGTGGTCCTGGGGCGTGAGGAGATCGGCGATGAGGACGCCGCGGCGACCCTGCACATCTTGCTCAAGTATCAGTCCGACATCGAACGGGCCACCAAAGAGTTGCTCGGGCGCTCGAGGCCCGTTGCTTAATCTGCTGGGCGACTTCATCGGGGAGCTGCGCGCCGCGGGCATCCCCGTCTCGATGAGCGAGCACGTGGACGCGGCTCGCGCGGTGGAGGTCATCGACCTGGGAGATCGCAATCTGCTTCGCGCGACTCTGGCCGCGACACTGGTCAAAGACGGCGACCACCTACCCGTGTTCAACAGTGCCTTCGACGTGTACTTCTCGATTCGCTCGTGGGACGGCGCGGCCGATCTGCTCGACGACGAGATGACTTCACCGGGCGAGTCCGCCGGGGCGAGCGGACCCGGGAGAGACTCCAGGGGTCGCGGCGGCGGCGCGGGTGGATCGATGAGCGCGGCCGAACTGGCCGAGATGCTCTTTCGGGCCCTGCGCGACGGGGACCTGTTGTCGATGCGCGAAGGTGCGAGTGAGGCGGTATCTCGCTACGCCGGCATGGAACCGGGCCGACCCGTCGGCGGTACGTACTACCTGTATCGAACCCTGCGCAACCTCGAGCTCGACGAGCTTCACGCGCGCCTCGTAGGCGAAGAGAGCGGCGATGAACTCGCGCGACGACTCGCCGCGGACGAGGCGAGCGCACGCATCGAGCAACTCAAGGCCGAGATCGAGCGTGAGATCCGAGAGCGTCTGGTCGAGGACCGCGGTGCCGAGGCCCTGGCCAAGTCGGTGCGCAAGCCCCTGCCCGAGGACCTCGACGTCATGCACGCCAACCGCGACGAGATGGCCCAACTCGAGCGAGCCCTTCGCCCGCTCAGTCGCAAACTGGCGGTGCGCCTCGCGCGCAAGCGCCGGCGCCGTCGCCGCGGGCCGGTCGATCTGCGACACACCGTGCGACGCAGCCTGTCCACCGGCGGGGTACCGCTGGATCTTCGCTTCAAGCCGCCGCGACCGGCCAAGCCCGAGATCTTCGTTATCGCCGACGTCTCGGGCTCGGTCGCCTCGTTCGCCCGCTTCACCTTGCACCTGGTGCACGCGATCTCCTCACAGTTTTCCAAGGTGCGCAGCTTCGTGTTCGTCGACGGCCTGGACGAGGTCACCCACCTCTTCGAGGGTGTGGAGGATCCGGCCGACGCCGTGTTGCGCATCAACGCCGAAGCCGACGTGATCGCCTTTGACGGTCACTCCGACTACGGCCGGGCCCTGTCGAGCTTTCACGACCGCTACGCGCGCTCGCTCACCAAGCGCTCGACCGTCTTGATCTTGGGCGACGCGCGCAACAACTATCACCAGGCGCACGCCGAGGTGCTGGCCGATCTGCACCAGCGGGCCCGGGCCGTCTACTGGTTGAATCCCGAACCCACGAGCTATTGGAACAGCGGGGACTCCGTGGTCTCCCAGTACGCGCCCTACTGCGATCGGGTCATTGAGTGTCGCACACTACGCCAACTCGAGACGTTCGTGGGAGAACTCGCGTGAGCCTCGCCGAGCGTCTGCCGCCCGAAGGCTTTCGCCAGCGCGGACCGCTGCCCACCGGCACGCGACTCGTGTTCATTCGACACGGGGAGTGCGTCGCCAACGAGCGAGGACTGGCGGGAGGTCCCATCGGCGACGGCGGGCTGACCGAGCGGGGTCGGGCACAGTCTCGAGCCCTCGCTCATCGCGTGTCGATCACCAAAGAGCTCCACGACGCGCGCGCCTTCTACACCTCGCTGCTGCCGCGCGCCATCGAGACCGGCGCGATCGTCTTTGGCGCGATCAATCCCGATCTGGCGGTGCAGCGCGAAGAGGACCTGGGCGAGCTGCGCGTGGGGGTGGCCGACGGGCTGAGCTGGTCCGAGATCGAAGATCGCTACGAGCTACCCAACTGGGACCTCGATCCGCGTCAGCGCAACGTGCCCGGGGGCGAGTCGCTGATCGAGTTTCACGCACGCTGCGTGGCCATCATCGACTCCATCGTCGCGCGTCACCCCCGCGAACAGGTCGTCATCGTCTCGCACGGCGGGGTGATCGAACAGGCCATGAAGATCTACCAGGGCCTTGACGCGTCCGTGCGCCTGCGTCCGCGCATCGAGCACCTCTCGATGACCGAGATCGAGTTTCACGACGCGGGCATGCGCCTGCTGCGCTACAACGACCTCTCGCCACTGGGCGTGGAGTAGCGCTGGAGGTACTCGGCCACGTGAAAGGCCATGTCCAGGCTCTGGGTGGCATTGAGGCGCGGGTCACAGATGCTGGTGTAGTTCGCGTCGAGGTCCGTTTCGTTGAGCCGTGATCCACCCCCCAGGCACTCGGTGACGTCGTCACCGGTCAGTTCGATGTGCAGACCGCCGGGCCACGTGCCGAGCGCTTGGTGCGCGAGAAAGAACTGCGAGGTCTCGTTGAGCACGTCGTCGAAGCGACGCGTCTTTTGACCGCCCGAGGCGACGAACGTGTTGCCGTGCATTGGGTCGCACGTCCACAACTCGCGGCGACCCTCGTCGCGCAACGCCTCGATGAGCGGCGGGAGCAGTTCGCTGATGCGTTGGTGTCCCATACGCGAGATCAGCGTGAGGCGCCCGGGCGCGTTGTGGGGATTGAGCACGTCAACCAGGCGACGCAGTTCGTCGACGCCCATGGTTGGCCCGACCTTGAGTCCGAGGGGATTGGAGACCCCTCGCAGAAAGTTGACGTGAGCCCCGTCGAGTTGACGCGTGCGATCGCCGACCCACAACAAGTGAGCCGAGCAGTCGTACCAGTCACCGGTGAGCGAGTCGCGCCGGGTGAGGGCCTGTTCGTAGTTGAGGATGAGGGCTTCGTGGCTGGTGTAGAAGTCCACGGCCTGCAGCGCCTGGTCGTCGGCGAGGTCGATGCCACACGCCTTCATGAACGCGAGCGCCCGGTCGATCTCGTCGGCGATGACTTCGTAGCGCTTGCCCTCTAAGGAGTTGGCCACGAACTCCTGGTTCCAGGCGTGCACGCGACTAAGCGCGGCGTAACCACCGGTGGTAAAGGCGCGCAGCAAATTGAGCGTCGAGACACTCTGGTGATAGGCCGCCAGCAGCCGATCGGGGTCCGCGCGTCGCGCCTCGGCGCTGAACTCCTCGGAGTTGACGATGTGACCGCGAAACGCCGGGAATCGTTCGCCACCGCGCTCTTCAAACTCCTCGGTGCGAGGTTTCGCGAACTGACCGGCGATGCGTCCGACTTTGATCACCGGCACACCCGCGGCGTAGGTCAGCGCGACGGCCATCTGCAAGATGACCTTGAGCTTGTCGCGGATCGCGTCGGCTGAGGCCTCGTGGAAGGACTCCGCGCAGTCGCCCGCCTGGAGAAGAAATGCCTTACCATCAGCAACTTGAGCCAACTGACTCTGGAGACGTCGGGCTTCTCCGGCAAACACCAGGGGCGGCTTGGCCGCAAGCTCGGCCTCCACGCGCGCCAAGTGCTCGGTGTCGGGCCACGTGGGACTCTGGGCCGCGGAGAACTCGCGCCACCGTTCCGGTGTCCACTTAAAGGATGCCGTCTCCATCGAGTCAGCCTACGGGCTCAAGGAGCGTATGATCAATCGCCCCTAGGATTCGGCGGTGCGCGATCGCCATCTCGGCCTCTTTGGGGGCACGTTCGACCCGCCTCACCTGGGCCACGTGGCCGCCCTCTATGCCGCCTCGGCCAGCGCGCGCTTTGATCGCATCGTGGTGACGGTGGCCGGCCAGCCCTATCGCAAGGGACTCGATGTGCTCGCGCCCGACGTGCGCCTCGCGATGGCCCACGCGGCCTTTGACGACATTGAACTGGTCGAGGTGTCGGATATGGAGATCCGTCGTCCCGGCCCGAGCTACACGATCGACACGGTGCGTGAACTTCTGGTGAACTCCGCCGCGCTTGACCTGATCGTGGGAGCCGACCTCGCCGCACAGCTCAACGAATGGCACCAGGCCGATGAGTTACGACAACTGGTGCAGGTCGGCGTCGTGCCGCGCCCCGGTTCACTCTCGCAACCGCCGGCGGGTTGGCGGCACTACGAGATTGATATGCAGCCGGTCGATCTGTCGAGTACGTTCATTCGTGACATGTCACTGAGCGACACGGATCTAAAGAACTACCTGCCCGAGAGTGTTATTCCTCTCTACCTCAAGGCCCGAGGCTAGAGTCGAGGCAATGGCAGTTCGGTTGTTTGACCTGAGCGAAGCGCAGTCGACACGACTGGACTCTCTCCAAGCTGCTCCGCGACGTCAACACGCGCGGCGAACCAAACAGCGTTACGCGGTTCTGGGCATCGTGGTGACCGGCGTACCCTTCATCAGCGCGCTCGTCGTTCTAGGGATGTCGCACTGAGTGACACGGTGACGAGCGGCGAGGTGTCTCGCGGCACGTACTCCACCTACGTGACGACGCTGCTGAACGCGACGGTCGTGGCGAGTGAGGAAAAGCTCGGCATCGACACGGTCATCTTGGACCTGCGCGAACTGGTGGACGCGTTCGACGCGCTGGTGATCACTTCGGGGCGTAGCGACCGCCAGGTGCGCGCCATCGCCGAGGAGATCGAGCGACTCGTCGAGGTCGCCCTGGACATCAAGCCCAACCACGTCGAGGGTCTGGCGGCTGCGCAGTGGGTCGCCCTGGACTACGGCGACGTCATCGTGCACGTGTTTGACGAGAGCTCGCGCGACTACTACGACCTCGAGCACCTGTGGAGTGCGGCGCCCACTCTGCGTCCCGCCTCGGCCCCCTAGGCGTTCAACAGACTCTGAAAGTCGTTCGGCGTGGCGAGCTTGGTGCGCTTGCCGTTGGGTAACAACAGTTCCTGGGGCGTGCCCGCGACACGGATCTCCAGTCCCTTGGTCGCCCCCACCACGTCGGCGGTCAGGACGAGTTGACCGATCGCGAGCAGTTGCTGAGCACGCGCGAGCGACGAGAGCGACGTGGCGAAGTTGATGTACCCGATGTTGTTGACCACGTTGGCCGAGATCACCACGAGGGTCTTGGGCAGGGCCGAGGTGTAGCCCGCCGACACCTCAATGGGGGTGGGCCCGAGCAGGAGCTGCTCGACGACCGTGGCCAGCGCGGGTGGTGAGGGCACGATTCGACTGGACGGGGCCAGGTGACCCGAGGCGTCCACGATGTAGACGGGCTGGGTGATAAAGCGCACGCGCGCGTGATTGGTACCGGGAATCGTGGGATCCAACAGTCCGAAGGGAACGCTCTTGGAGGGAATACGACTCGGTGTCGCGTTGGGAGAGACCAGCGTGCAGCTCGACAGCGCGAGTGCGGCCAGTACGGCGAGGGGAACCACGGCGCGCCTCATTCGTCGACCTCGTCGCGAAAGGGCAGCACGATCTGAAAGCGCGCACCGCCCTCGGGGCTCTCTTCGACGTGGATTGTGCCGCCAAAGGCTCGCACGTGATCGCGCACGAGAGCCAGGCCCAGGCCCGTGCCGCGCGCGATGCCTCGATCGTGAGCCGCCCGGCCGCGAAAGAACCGCTCGAAGACCGCCTCGCGCTCCTCGGCGGGCACGCCCGAGCCCGCGTCGTCGATGCTGATGCTGAGCAGACTTCCCTGCGCGTCGATGCGAACCTCGCTGGCCCCGCCCGCGTAGTAGTGCGCGTTGTCGATGAGGTTGGCGACGACCCGCTCGAAGCGGCGTCGGTCGACCGAGATGACGGGCGAGGCGACCGACGCACCGACGCTGACGGTGGGCTCGGCCAGCCCGTGGCGACGCGCCGAGGAGCGAACTGACTGTCGCACTAGTTCGATGGCGTTGACCGACTCGATGACCAACGGGACCGCGCCCGCGTCGCTGCGCGCCATCTCGAGCAGGTCTTCGACCAAGGATTGAAAGATCGACAGGTCAGCACTCAGCAGATCCAGGCTTTCTTGACCCGCCGGAGAGAGTTCGCTGCGGTGTTGTTGGAGAACACTCGACGTCGTGGCGAGTGTGGTGAGTGGCGAACGCAGTTCGTGACTGACGTCGCTCGCGAATCGAGCGTCGCGCTCTAAGCGATCGACGAGTTGACTGACCATCTCGTTGAAGGACTCGGTGAGCTGTTGGACTTCGCGGTCGGCGTGGGTGACCTCGAGGCGAGTTGAGAGGTTGCCGTCGGCGATCGACGCGGCGGCCTGCGAGACGCGCGCGAGGGGTTGGACCGCTCGACGCGCCACCCACAGTCCGCCGGCGATGCCCAAGAGCGACGTCGCCAGCGCGCCGAGCAGGAGGTTGTGCAGCAACGTGTCTAAGGAGCGCTCGAGAGAGGACATCGGGAACACTTCGTAGAACTGCGTCTCTACCGCCGGCATGGGAATACCGACCACGAAGTTGAGCTGGCCCTCGATGTCGAGGATCTGAGTGGTGGCCTCGCCCTTGGCGACCAGGGCACTGGTGGCCACGGGCACGTCACGCGCGGAGGTACCCGGACTGTGGCCGAGGTACTGGCCAAAGGTCTTGACCAGAACGCCCGAGCCGGTCGCGTGTTCGATGGAGTCGAGGATGCTCGCGAGATCCGGGGCTGAGGTGTAAAGGGTGTAGCGAACCAGCGCGGCGTTCTCGTAGCTCTCGTGCAGGTCGGTGTGTTGGAGGTCGTGGACCAGTTCGTGGTGAACGCCTTCGTAGGTGAGCGTGGCGAAGAGCGCGGACAGTACGACGGCTCCGAGGCCGAAGGTCAACAGGAGTCGAAAGCGCAGACTCCGCTGACGCATTAGATCACCAGCTTGTAGCCCGTTCCTCGAACCGTCACGAGGTAGGTGGGACTGGCGGGGTCGGGCTCAATCTTCATGCGAAGCCGACGAATGTGCACGTCCACCAGGCGACTGTCACCGAAGTAGTCGTACCCCCAGACGTGTTCGAGCAGATCTTCGCGCGAGAGCACCTTGCCGTTGGCCGCGGCCAGATCGGTGAGCAGACGGAACTCGGTGGAGGTGAGGTGCAACTCACTGCCGTCGCTGTGGCGCACCACGCCCTCGTCGGGGATCACGTGCAGTTCACCCAGCTGAAAGGCGTGGGTGCTCTTGTCGGGTCGCCGACGCAGGTGGGCTCGCACGCGCGCCAAGAGCTCCTCGGGCACGAAGGGCTTGGTGACGTAGTCGTCTGCGCCCGACTCCAGGCCGAGAACCACGTCCACGGTCTCGTCGCGCGCCGAGACGATGACGATGGGCACGTCACTCGTCGCTCGCAACGCCTGACACGTCTCAAAGCCCGTCATGCCCGGCAGCATCACGTCCACGATCGCGACGTCCGAGGTCATGCGCGAAAACATCGCGACCCCCAGCTCTCCCGTGGCCGCGTCGTCCACGCTGAAACCCTCACCTTCGAACATGAGCCGCAGCGCGGTGCGAATGTGGTCGTCGTCTTCGACGATCAAAATACGAGGCATCGACACTCCTTCAGACTCCGCCAAGACTAGTGAAACCCGTGGTCGATACCGCTGCTCACTAGCCTGGAAGGGTGTCGGGGGTGACTTTGAGCGAGCGCACCGCGAGGCGGTGGCGTCTAGACGGCTACGCCGAGACCCTCCAGGCGCTGGACCGGTCGCCGGCCACGACGCGCAGCTACTTAAGCGACCTACGGGCCTTCGTGGCGTGGGCCGACGAGCGCGACCGACGAGACCCCACCAACGTGAGTACGCGTGACCTGCGCGACTACATGGTCTTTATGACCAATCGCGGTGATGAGCGCAGTTCGGTGTTGCGACGCCGGGCCTCGCTACGTAGTTACTTCGGGTGGCTCTTCGAGCGAGGTCACATCGAGGCCAATCCCGCGGCGCGCCTGCTCGCGCCCAAGGCCGCCCACCGTCTGCCCACGATCGTGGCGCGAGAGCAACTCGAAGACCTGCTCGACGACGACTGGGGAGAGGACGAGTGGGCCGTCCTGGATCGCGCGGTGTGCGAGGTGCTCTACGGCGCGGGACTGCGCGTCTCGGAGCTCTGCGGGCTGGATCTCGATAGCGTCGACTTTTCGAGCGGGTTGATTCGCGTGCTGGGTAAGGGACGCAAGGAGCGTCTCGTACCCCTGCACCGCAAGGCACTCGACTCGATTCGGCTGTGGATCGACGACGCGCGCGACGACGTGCGCAAGCCCGACTCGCCCCGCGAGGCGCTCTTCTTCAATCGCCGAGGTCGTCGACTGGGCTCGCGTGACGTGCGGCGCATCCTCGATCACCGAGTGGTCCAGGGACACGTGTACCCCCACGCGCTACGCCACACCTTCGCCACCCACCTCGTCGAGGGCGGGGCCGACCTGCGCGTGGTCCAAGAGCTTCTCGGCCACGAGAACCTCAAGACGACCCAGATCTACACCCACGTGTCCAAGTCGCGTCTCCAGAACGTGCACCACGAAACCCACCCGAGGGGCTAGGGGCGCAGAACCGGTACACTAGACGGGCTCTCTCAGAGTGGGAGAGCACGGAGTTGTCCTCGCGGTTTCGTACGGTCGCCCTTCGGGGTGCTCCCGTG
>DATJUR010000180.1:0-15629 GCA_035502215.1 Acidimicrobiales bacterium
TTGCTTGCGGTCATGGCCGTGGCCCTGCCCCTTGACGTCAAGGAGCTTCAGGGCCTGCGCAACGCCATCTCGCTCGTCATCAACGTCACCGCTGCTCTCATCTTTGTCGTCCATGGTCATCTCGCAACGTCCGACGTTCTGGCTCTTCTGGTGGGGACGTTGATCGGCGGTTACCTCGGTGCACTGGTGATCGCGCGACTCTCCCCGTCGATCATTCGCGCCCTGGTGATCGTGATCGGCGTCGTCACGACCGTCAAACTCGCCGTTGGTGCGTAATTACGACTTCTTCTATAAGGTCAATGCGTGAAGAGTTTCTTCTCGTTTCCTAACCCGGTGAACGACGCGGCGGCGCGCAGCGTGGCCCTGGGCGTACTCGCGCTGAGCGCGCTGACTTTCGTGACGGGCTGGGCCTGGCTCCTGATTCCTCTCACGTACGGTTTCGCCGCCCGCGTGGCGGCCGGACCCAAGATCTCCCCGCTGGGACTCGTGGCGACACGCGTCAGCGGCCCGCGCCTGAAGAGTTGGGAAAAATATGTTCCTGGTCCGCCCAAGCGGTTCGCTCAAGCGATGGGCCTCGGGTTCTCACTGGCCGCGCTCCTCACGTGGCTGAGCGCGGGGTGGTTAAGCGCTCGCTGGATTCTCCTTCCGCTCATGGGCGCCGCCTCGCTCGAAGGATTTGCGGGATTTTGCTTAGGTTGCACCGTCTTTGGTTGGCTCATTCGCGCGGGCTTGGTGCCCGAATCGGTCTGTGCGGAGTGCGCCGATCTGACCGATCGCTATCGGCGAGCGGGCTACGACGTTCACTAAGCGCATATAAGAATCTGGCGGGCTGTAGTTCTCTGACAGAGAGGACCTTCCTAGGCTGGCCCAATATGAAATGTCGCGTCGTCCCCCGTGGCGCGCTGGTGGCGGTCTCGGCCTCACTGGTTGCTCTCGCGTTACCTCTCGTCGCTACATCGGCCACCGCCAGCGAGCCACGCGTCTCGATCGTGGGACTGTCGAGCACCGCGACCACCGATGCGGTCGTCAAGTCGGCGATTACGACATCCTTTGACATCGCACTGACCCAGCGTCACCAAGCTGCCCTCAGCGCGTACATCGCGAACCTGTCGAACACCGGCTCGCCGGACTACCACCGATACCTCACTCCCTCCGCCTACGCCCGGACCTACGGGGCAACCGCGAGCGAGATCCGCGCGCTTCGCCAGTACTTCGCGACCTACGGGATGCACGACGCCACGCTCAGTGCGGGACGCGACATCCTGCACCTAAGCGGCACGACCAGTGAGATCGCGCACGCCTTTGACGCCCCGATGGAGACCGTGCGCCTCAGCACCGGCGTGCTCAGTGCGCACTTCACGAGTAACGGCTCGCTGCCCTCGTCGATCGCCCGGGACGTCACGGCCATTGCCGGTCTGGACACCGTGACACCACTCACCACGAATATCCAGACGAGTCACGACACGCCGGAGGTCGCCACTGCCGCGACGTGCCCCTCGGCCGGGTCGTCGAGCGGCACCCAACCCAACAGCCTGGGCGGATACACCGTCCAACAACAGGCCGAGCTCTACGGACTGAGTGCCGCGTGGGCCAACGGCGATACCGGTGCGGGCCAGACCATCGGCGTCTACGAATTGGCCAACTACGACACGAGCGACGCCCAGACATTCTTTACGTGCTACGGACTCTCGCCGAGTGTCACCGCACTCAACGTCGATGGTGGACCGACCTCGGTCGACAACGAAGGCAGTGCCCCCGACGAAGCGACCCTCGACGTCGAAGAGAGCGCCGCGCTCGCCCCGGGCGCCGCGCTCGAGGTCTACCAGGGCACCAACAACGGTTCGGGGCCCACCGACATTTACTCTCAGATGGCGAGCGACGACACGGCCACCATCATCACGACGTCCTGGGGTATCTGCGAGGCCCAGACCGACGGCAGCGCACAGGCCGAGCAGACGATCTTCCAACAGATGGCGGCCCAAGGACAGACCGTGGTGGCCGCGGCGGGCGATGACGGCTCCTCGGACTGCGAAGACGCCCCGAGCGCCTCTTCGGCCCTGGCGGTGGACGACCCCGCCTCCCAGCCCTACGTCACGGGCGTGGGCGGGCTCACGGTCAGCGACATCAGCCCGCTGAGCGAGACGGTGTGGAACGATCAGTGCACCCAGTCGGACTGCGGTGCGGGGGGTGGGGGCAAGTCCTCGCTCTGGAGCCGTCCCTCGTGGCAGGTTGCCCCCGGTATCAACACCGCCGCCGACACCATGCGCATGGTGCCCGACGTCTCGGTCATGGGCGATCCCACGACCGGCTTTATTCAGTACTACACCGGCCAAGGCCAGGGCTTTTGCCGTCACACCTGCTCAGGCGGTTGGGGGGCGATTGGAGGAACGTCGATCGGCGCACCGATCGTGAGCGCGCTCATCGCCACCGCCGCCCAGGCGTGCGCACCCACCGGGGGTCGACTCGGCTTAGTGAATCCTTCGCTCTACGCCATGGCCGCGACCGGCTACGTGGACGTCACCACCGGCACCAATGACCTCTTCAACGTGGGCGAGTACCCCGCCGGAGTCGGCTACGACATGGCCTCGGGCCTGGGCAGCCCCGACGGAGCGGCCTTCCTCGCCGGTTTGTGCACTCAGAGCGTGTCACCGAGTGAGAGCTCCTTTGACCTCTCGTCCACCACGGGCGTCGCCAAGACGGCCGGACCCACCGTCAGCGTGACCTTGCGCAGTGCCAGCGGCGGCGTGCTGGCCAACGCACAGGTCGAGGTGAGCGCCACCGCACCGGGTGGACAGCTCAGCATCGACAACGTCTACGACACCACCGACGGTGTGGGCACCGCGAAGAGCACGCTCACGACCAACTCGTCGGGCCAAGTGTCCTTTAGCGTGGGGTCCTCGCTCGCCCAGGACGTCACGCTCACGCTGAGTTACGCCGACCAGACGATCTACACCTCGACGCTGACCTTCGACGCCGCGGCTGCACTCACGCGCCCGGGGCCGCCCACGATCATCACGCTCGCTCCGCTGGTGGGCGGTTTCACCCTCGTGCTGCGCGCGCCGACGGTCACCGGCGGCAGCGCGATCACCGCGTATCAGTACTCCATCAACGGAGGGCGCACCTGGGCCGCGCTCGCCAAGGGTGCAAAGAGAATTAGCGTGACGAGGTTGGCCAAGCATCGCGCCTACAGCGTGACGGCGCGTGCGCTGAATGCCCAAGGGCCATCAGTCTCTTCGCGCGCGCGACGTGTTGTAACACGTTCTTAAACGTATTTATCGTCAGACTGGAAGGAGTTCAACGAACTCGCCCTCCTAAACTTTTTATGGTGAGGGTCCGTATCTGATGGGTCGAAACGCCCACGCGAGGACGCCAGTGAAGGTTCCACGACTAGCAGTGATCGGCGTAATGCTGGTCGCCAGCACCGCCCTGGTGGCCACCCAGTCCCGGGC
Organism: Acidimicrobiales bacterium; assembly: GCA_035502215.1. Taxonomy (GTDB): domain Bacteria; phylum Actinomycetota; class Acidimicrobiia; order Acidimicrobiales; family RAAP-2; genus RAAP-2. The sequence continues at coordinate 3,450 of DATJUR010000180.1, forward strand.
CGTCACCTCCGCGAGCACGAGTGGGCTGCCCCTGTATCGCTTCGCCGAGACCGGCACCGGCACCTTTCCCTGGAGCGCGGCCTCTCTGGAGGCCAAGCTCGACTCCACGACCATGCTGGGCGGACCCCACGGCGCGACCGACGCAACCGAGGGCGTGCTGGCCTACCGCACCAACGAAAATCAACTCGCCCTCTACGTCCAGACCAACGCGGGCAACACCGCCTGGCGTAACTACTCCGCCAACGCCGACGTACCGGTGCCTGCCGACGACCCGGTTCCCTTCTTCGACCCCTCGGGCAACGTTGACCTGGTCTACGTCGACTCGCAGGGCCAAGCCATCCTCGTCAGCCCCAACGAACCCGACAGCGCCGTGTGGGCCCGTGCGCACTACCCCACGTCCTGGCAAAAGTACGTGTCGACCAATTTGAGCGCCTTGACCGGCGTGGGAGCCGCCACGGGTTTGCCGAGCGTGCAGGTCGACGGTGACGACGCCACGCTGGCTTATCGCACCACGACCAACGAGATCGAAGTGGTCGAGTTGTCGTGGGCAGGAAGCGACCCCATTCCCATTTACGATCAGTCCTCGGCCACCGTGAACTACCAGGCTTTGGCCTCGTCGGTCTCGGTGCCCCAAGATCGCTCCGGCGACCTCTCTGGGCGGGCGACGAGCACCACCACGACGACCTCGACCTCGACGACGACCACGACCGCTCCGCCCACCCTGGCGACTGGCTTCGCCAGTGATCCCCAAGTGATCCCCGGGTCCGCACCCGCCTTCGCCGCCATCTTGAACAACGGCGACCTCGTCGTGGACACCGAAGAGGGGTCACTCGTCGCCTGGTCCAGCGACAACCTCACGCTCAGCCTGGGTCTTCCTGTGGTGACGGGCACCCTGGCCCTCGGAGCGAGCGCGACTCAAGTCGACCTCGCCGCACTGACCCCGGGCGGCAGCGTCGAGCTCTTCAGCACCGGCACTGCCTCTAGCGGTGCGCTGGTGGACCGTCAGGTCGCCGAAGCGGGAGTCTGGAACGAGTCCAACATCACGTCGCTTGCCTCGGGTGCGCCTCCGCTCAGTGGCGCACTCTCGGTGCAAGTCACGCCCACCCAGGTCGCCGTTGCCGGTCAGGCGGCCAACTGGGGTGACCTCTATGTCCTGACCAGTCCCACTCAGTCCACGCTCTGGACGGCGACCAACGTCTCTACCACGGCGGGCAGCGCAGCGCGAACGGTGGGGCCCAGCGTGACGGGGCTGCAGATAAATGGCACCCTCACGCTGTACGCGGCGGGGGTGAACTCGCCGCCCCCTCAAGGCGTGGGCGTCTACGCCATTCCGAGCGCGGACTGGTCCAACGCCATCACCGCGGGCTGGCCGATTTTGTCCGAGACGGGGGGCCTGGGTACGCGCAGCGCGCCCTGGGTCGGCTTCACCGGATCCGCCAACGTAGATGAGTCTCCCGACTATCTCATGGGCCAGGCGATCTACAACGCGCACAAGCGCGTCACCTGGCTCTCGTTCTGGACGGTGAGTGGACCACTCGCCGGCCAGCCGATGACAACGTCGAACTACTACTCCCACGGCTTTGCCGCCGGGGCGTGGGTGGCCACCCAGATCGACACGTACCGCACGCTGGGGGTGGGCATCAAGCCCGACTGGGTCATCTTCGACCCCGAGGGCTACCCCGATAACCACTCGGGCCTCGACGCTCCCGCCGGCGCGAGTGCGGCAACTCTCGCGACCTACGCGACGTACTGGAGCGCGATGCTCTCGGGCTGGTCCGCGGGCATCGCCTCGGTCGATCCCTCACTCAACGCCGCGGTCTACGCCTCGCAGTCCGAGTACCGCAACTATCAGCTCTCCGCTGCCCCGATGCCGGTCTTCGTCGCCCTCGCCTTTGGCGGCGGCGGCCCCGTGCCCGTCACTGGGGCGACGGGCGCCAACGTGCGCGGATTCATCACCTTCAACGCGTCGTGCTCTCCCACCTCGACCCTGGCCAGTGAGGCCGCGACGTTGGTGAATCCCCCCTGGAGCGGCCAGTTCAATACCCTGCAGTTCAACGCCGGCGTCTACTGCGCCCCGCCCCCGTCCTAACCTGGGCCCATGACTGACACCCCAACCGACGACGAGGGCGCGAGGGTCCAGGACTTACGAACTCGGATCAAACAGATCACTCAGCCCCTGGTGGAGTCGCTCGACGCGCGCCTCTCGGCTCAGGTGGATAAGCGAGTCGACCAGCGCGTCGACGACAGCATCAAAGATCGGCTTTCGGTCATCGAGCGCGCCATCGCGGACCTCGACCGGGCCGTGCACGAACTCCAAGACCGACTCGCTCCCCCGGACAGCTCGAGCGCCGATTAGCGCCGACGAGAGCGGTCGCGTTGGATCGCCCAACGCAGCGTCAACACGCACAGCACCACCATCGCCACCACGAAGACCGAAAAGACGGCGATGAACACGCCTTTACGCTAGGCGCTGTCACACGCCCTGGTCACACTGGATCAATGACTTCTGTGCTGGACGACGCTGCGCGATGCGTGATGGACGTCCTGCGCGGAGAGCGCTCGGCGAGACCCACCCCTGACACGTCGGCGGCGGCGCGCCTACGCGGAACCCTCGAAGGGTCCCTGGCGCAGCGACTAGGAGACCAGGCGCGCGAGGAGCCCATCACGGTGTCCGCGTCCTCGCTGCGGCACGGCGCGGCGCCGAAGCCCGGCGCGTCGGCGCACGCGTCGCTGCGCGGAATCCTGCTCAACCAGGCCCTGCGTCTGTTGTGTGCGGGCGCGCCAATCGACGACGTGTACCGCGACGCGCTCTACGCGTGGCGCGCCGAGGGCAAAGAGAGCTACCTACGTGGGTACGTCGATCAACTCGGCGGCGACGACGCGGCGCGGCTTCGTGCGGACGTCGAAGCTCACTGGGTCACGCTCAAGCGCTCACTCGGTTCTCTGTCGAGTTGGTGGCTGCCGCGTACGTCGCTGCGCGCCTACCAGCGTCTGGCTCAGGGCAACGTGATCTTGCGCGACCTGGTGGACTTGATGGTGGGCACCACGTCCAGCGACCTGGCGTCGGTGGTGATTCTCGACGTCACCACGTCGCCGCTGGACGACGGGGCCGAGCGCGTGCTGAGGTACCACGCACTCGTCCAAACCCTGCGCACGGGCGTCGTGCCGCTGCGCAGCTCGATGTTCTGCACCGCAACGGGCGAACTCCGCAGCGCCGACGTCGACGTGGAACTGCTCTCGCGCTCAGTCGACGACGTGCTGAGTGTGATCGACAGGCTCGCGTGACAACGCTCACCCACCACCGACTTTCCTCGCGCGTGATGAATCGTCTCCTCGAGCCGACCACTCTCGAGCCCGCCGTTCTCACTGACGATCACCGCCGTTCATTGAGCGCGCGCTTTCGCGCCCTGGGTCAGGGCGAGCACCGGTACCTCGACGCGTGGACGCTCGAGCGCGCCGGACGTTTGAGTGAGCCGTTTCGCTGGTCGCCCGCCAAGGCGCGTCGAGTGCTCGGCAACGCCGCACTGCGACGCTCTCTCGCCGAACCAGAGCTCACGCGTCTGCGCGCGGTGGAGCGCGAGCTGGAAGAACAACTGGTGAGATACGTGACGGGCTACGCCCGACCCGGCTCGCTGGCGTCGTATCTGGCGACGTGCTCGAACGCCGAGTTGGGTCTCGTGCGCAGCGAAGCCGCGAACTGGGCAACTCAACTGGCCGAGGTGACCGACGTGATCGCCCTACCCTGGGAGGTCGCTTCCAGCGACGTGTACTACGACGTCGCGCGCGCTCGCACCACCTTGCGGGGACGACGCGACGTCGTGGTGACTACGGAACCGTCCCGCGCGCTGGTGCGTGTGCGCCTCGGCACACCGGGCAAGAGTGCGGGCCCCGGACTCCGCGCGGATCTCACCATCGATGCCCTCGCCCACGCCCAGGGAGTGTGCGCGTCGCGCATCATCGGCGTGTGGCCCGAAGCGGGGGTTCTCTTAAGCGTGGAAGGCACGATGGCCGATCTTCGCGCGGGGGCGCGTGACCTCGTGCGCACCGCCGTGGCGGCGCGTCGAGCGCGCGTCGAACTCGCGGCGTAGTTCGCCCCCCGCAACTCACCTAGTAGCGTGGTATGGCTATGGCCACCCGCTCCTCGCTTCGCAACATCGCCATCATCGCCCACGTGGACCACGGAAAAACCACGCTCGTCGACAAGATGCTGCGTCAAACGGGCTCGTTTTCGGCGCACACCGAGCTCACCGAGCGGGTCATGGACTCCGGCGATCTCGAGCGCGAAAAGGGCATCACCATTCTCGCCAAGAACACCGCGGTCAAGTGGCACGACCTCACCATCAACATCATCGACACGCCGGGTCACGCTGACTTTGGAGGCGAGGTCGAGCGGGGGCTGGCGATGGTCGACGCCGTCATTTTGCTGGTGGACGCTGCTGAGGGCCCGCTGCCTCAGACGCGATTCGTCCTGCGAAAGACCCTGGAGAAGCGACTGCCCGTCGTTCTGCTTATTAATAAGGTCGACCGCCCCGACGCCCGAGTGGCTGAAGTGGTCGAAGAGGTCGAGAACCTCTTTCTCGACCTCGACGCGGACGAGCACCAGATCTCCTTTCCGATCCTGTACGCAAGCGCACGACAGGGCTGGGCGTCACTGGATCCTCACGCCACCTCGGGCGATCTCACGCCGCTCTTTGAGACCATCGCGGACTTCGTGCCCGCCCCGGAGTACGTCGAGGGTCACGGCCTCCAGGCGCTGGTGTGCAACCTCGACGCCTCGCCGTACCTCGGACGACTGGCCCTTTGCCGCGTCGTGAACGGACATCTCGAGCGTGGCCAGCGTGTCGCGTGGTGCCACCTCGACGGCTCGGTGGAGTACGCCAAGGTGACCGAGCTCTTTATTACCGAGGCGCTCGAGCGGATCTCGGCCCAGAGCGCTGGTCCCGGGGACATCGTGGCCGTGGCGGGCTTTGACGACATCACCATCGGCGAGACGCTGGCTGACGCCGAGGATCCTCACCCTCTCGAACCGCTGCACGTCGATGAGCCGAGTCTCTCGATGACCATCGGCATCAATACCTCACCGTTGGCCGGCACCGAGGGCAAGTTGCTCACCGCGCGCATGGTCAAGGACCGCCTCGATCGCGAGCTCGTAGGTAACGTCGCGCTGCGGGTGCTGCCCACCGACCGACCCGACGCCTGGGAGGTCCAGGGACGCGGCGAACTCCAACTCGCCATCCTCATCGAGACGATGCGTCGCGAGGGATTCGAACTCACCGTGGGCAAGCCTCAGGTCGTGACCCGGGTGATCGACGGCAAGGTGAACGAGCCCATGGAGCACGTGACCATCGACACGCCCGAGGACTTCATTGGGCCGATCAATACATTGCTCGCCACTCGCAAGGGCACCATGGTCGACCTCGTCAACCACGGCACCGGCTGGGTACGCATGGAGTGGCGCATTCCCGCGCGCGGACTGGTGGGAATCCGTACCGAGTTCATGACCGAGACACGAGGGGCGGGCATCATGCACTCCACCTCGGACGGCTACGAGCCCTGGTACGGCGACATCCGCTTGCGCCAGAAGGGCACCCTCGTGGCCGACCGCCGCGGCGACACGACCGCGAACGCCTTGCTCGACCTCGAACAGCGTGGCGTTCTCTTCGTCGGCCCGGGCGTGGAGGTCTACGAAGGAATGATCGTGGGCGAGAACTCGCGCCCCGACGAGATGAACGTCAACCCGACCAAAGAGAAGAAGCTCACCAACATGCGCGCGTCGGGCAGCGACAACACCGAGCGCATCGCGCCACCCACCGTCTTCTCCCTTGAGCAAGCACTGGAGTTCATCGCTGACGACGAGGCCGTCGAGGTCACACCTAAGTCGGTACGACTGCGCAAAGTCGTGCTCGACGTGGCGGCACGGCACCGCGCCAACAAAAAGGCCACGTCGGTCGCCCAGTAGTGTTGTCACCGGAGGGATGACAGAGCGGCCGAATGTACCGGTCTTGAAAACCGGCGTGGGCTTGCCCACCGTGGGTTCAAATCCCACTCCCTCCGCCACTTAGCCACTCGTTGCGTGGGACCCCTGCCGATGAACCGTAGATCAGCTGAGCGAGTGATCGACTTTGAGGACATCGAGGTGCGACCAACTCTCCAGCGCCTCGATGCCGGGGGTTGCCCGTACTCGGTCAAGTTCGCTGACGAGCTCACTTTGGGTCTTGACGAGCAGGGTTCCGATCGCGTCCCAGCGGCCCAGAGTCAGGCTGAGGTAACTCACCGCGTCCAGTGAGGCAATCGACGCGATCGCTTCACTTTCGGTGTCCTTGTGCAAGCGCAACCCGAACCCGCACATGTGTTGAAGTCCCACCATGCCGGGTGTCACGACGGCGGTCACTCGGACCACGCCCCGGCTCATGAGATGGTGCACGCGTCCTCGGATAGCCGACGAGGAGAAGTGGGTGCGCCGCGCAATCTCGGCGTAACTAACCCGCCCGTCCGCGGACAGCGCGTCAAGAATCTGACGATCGGTCGCGTCGATCTCGGTCGGCACCACCGCGGTCGGGGGGGCAAAGACGTCCTTGACCCGCTCGGTGTACAGCGTGGACTCAACGTGAAGCACGCCGGGCACACTCGCAATCTCGCTGGTGACCTCGCGCAAGGCGACCGTGCTCGTGGCGCGCGCCTCGGCCACCAGGGCGGCGCGGCCCGTCACTACCGACACCAAGGGCACCGTGTCCATGTCGGCGATGCGCCGCCCCACTTCCAGCGCCGAGCCGTCGACCGTCAAGGACAGATGGGCGAAGGCTCGTAGCTCTTGGGTACTGGGGTGAACGATGCCCACGACCCGCACGGTGCCGCTCTCGACGAGGCGCGTGACGCGCGCGCGGGCGGCCACTCTCGAGAGGCCCACCACGCGCGCCAGCGTCTCCATCGAGGCCCGTCCATCTCGCTGGAGCTCCTCATAGAGACGCGTGTCGATGTCGTCGAGATTCACGGAATCCGCACTTTCGCCGAAGTGTCGGCGTCACTGATCAATACGAACGTCTCTCGTCATCCTACGGGCCGAGCATTGCTATTTCGTTCACAGACTTGACAATATCAACTCTTTCCGTACGTGAAATTGTTGATTTGATGACGAATCATCGGTTGACAGCCGAATTCGGCTCACTTATGCTGCAGCGCACTTCTCCAGGGGAGTCGACGAAGGGGCGCGCAGTGACGAGAAGTCGGGGGATTCAGCACGCCGCTCGATTCACGGGGTCCGGGGTGACGCCTCGCCCGCCGCGGACGTGAGCGTCACGCAACCGGTGCACGGCGCATCTCGCGGCGAGGGCTCAGTGGTCACCCTGTCGAACTGGCAGGACCCACCCGCCAACCGTTGGTCCTTCCAACATGTGCGCGAACTCATCCCCACCGCCGTGATCCGCCATGACCCGCGCTCCGTGTGGTACCTCGAGCGACGAGAGCGTGACTTGAACCCTCTCACCTTTAAGTCCGCAGATGAGTGGTGGACCCTCGGCGATTTCCTCGCGCAAAGCGAGACCGACGGATTCCTCGTGATCCACCGAGGGCGTATCGTCACCGAGCAGTACTTCAACGACATGGACGAGGGAACCCCCCACCTTCTCCAGTCGGTATCAAAGTCACTCACCGCCGCGGTGACGGGGTGTCTGGTCGCACGCGGCAAACTCGACGTGAACGCTCGGGTAACCGACGTGGTGGGCGAGCTCCAGGGGACCTCCTTTGAGAACGCCACCGTTCAGCAACTCCTCGACATGCAGACCGGCACACGCTTTAACGAGAACTACGACGACCTGGACGCCGACGTGCGCATCTTTGAGCAGGTCTATTTATGGCGGCCGCGGCGCGATACCCAGCTCCCCGACGACGCCACGGCGTACTTTGCGACCCTTAAGAACGATCGCGAACACGGCGCGGAGTTTTGCTACCGCTCCGTTCTCACCGACGTCTTGGCGTGGGTCGTGGAGCGCGCGAGCGGGGCGCGCTTCAACGAGGTTGTCTCACGTGAACTGTGGGCCCCGATGGGCGCCGAGTTTGACGCCGAGATCACCGTCGACGCTCGCGGCAACGCCATGGCGGACGGCGGCATGTGTACGACCCTGCGAGACCTCGGCCGCGTGGGCTTGACGTATCTCAATGGCGGACGCCGCAACGACACCGCCGTGATTCCCGAGTCGTGGGTTCGTGACACCATAGAGAGCACGCCCCAGAGTCGCGCCGCCTTCGAGCGCGGAGCGGACTCTCGCGTGCTACCGCGCGGCGCGCACTACCGCAACTTCTGGTGGGTCTACGATCCATCGGCGCCGCTGCTGTACGCGGCGGGGATCTACGGACAAAACATCTTCGTGCACGGCCCGACCCACACGGTCGTGGTCAAGTTCTCGTCGTGGCCCACGCCACTGGACGAGCACAAGCTCGCCGCTACTCGCGAGCTCACTGTCGCCATCGGCCGGCATCTCGAGAGCCTCGAGGAGTCGGCGTGAGAGAAGCGAGAAGGTGTCATCAACGAGGTAATCAAGGGCGCCCGCGGGGCGCGCGAGGGAGGTAGTCATGATTCATGCACGTAAGAGTCGATGGGTTCGTCGAGTCGCTGCGGTGGCCTCGACACTGAGCGTGGGGGTCCTGCTCCTCGCTCCGGGGGTGTCCTCGGGCTCGGGTTCGACTGTCAAGCTGGTCTCGAGCACCCCGGCCGCCTCAGGCACCCTGTCGTCCATCACCTGGGACTTACCGGGGGGCGAACCAACCACCCTCGACTACGTCCAATCGGCTGACTATTCGCCCGACATCATGGTGTCGAACATGTGCGACAACCTGTTGCGCCTTACGCCCACCTTCGGCACCGACCCGGCGATCGCCACGGCGTGGAAGTACACCAACGCCACCACGCTGGTCTTCAGCATCCGTCGGGGCGTCAAGTTCTGGGATGGCCACACTCTGACGTCGGCCGACGTGGTCTACAGCATGCTGCGCAACATGAACCCCAAGGACGACCCGGTCAACGGGGCCTACTACTCCTCGGTCAAGTCGATCACGGCGACCGGCCCGTATCAGGTCACCGTCAAGTTCTCAGTCCCCGATGAACTCTTCGTCAAGGAGATGGCGACCATTGCGGGTTCAATCGCCGAGAAGTCGTACATGGAAAAAGAGGGCTCCAAGTACGGCACCGCGGCCGGGGGCGTGATGTGCACGGGGCCCTACGAACTCAAGAAGTGGAACCCCGGCAATGACATCGTGCTGCAGGCGAACCCGCACTACTGGGACCCCGCCTACACGCCCAAGATCAAGACCGTCACGGTGAAGTTCATTGTTAACTCCTCGACGTTGACCAGCGCCCTGCTCTCGGGCGAGATCGCCGGCGCCTACGGGGTTCCCGCCACGAGTTACCCGGAGCTCAAAACGGCCAGCGACGGCACGTTGTACTTTGGTCCGAGCCTGTCGATCACCGAGTTGGCTCCCACGACTACCTCGGGTCCGATTGGCAACGTGAAAATTCGCGAGGCTCTCTCGCTCGCCCTTGATCGCTCGGCCATCTCGACGGTCATCTACGGGGGCGCGGCCGTACCGAACCTGGCGCTCACTCCCCCCACTGCCTGGGATCCCAGCGCCATCTCTACGTACCGCGCGGCGTACCAACAGCTCGGACCGACCTCGCCCGAAGTCAACAAAGCCAAGCAACTCGTCGCCTCGGTCCCGAACCACAGCGCGCCCATCACTCTGGGACTCCTGTCGGGTGACCAGACCGAGCTCGCGCTCGCGACCGCCGTCCAGCAAGCCGCCAGTGAGATCGGACTCAACGTGAAGCTCGACGAGATGCAGCCACTCGCGTTCTCCAACGCCTTCTTCGTTGCGTCGTACCGCAAGGGCATCGACATGCTCGTCGACGAGGGGTACCTCGACGTTCCAGATCCGCTTGACTACCTGGGTCTGTGGTTCCCCAAGGGCGCACTGTTTGACTACACCAACTACAACAACGCCACGGTCAACACTGACCTCGCCAAAGCTCAAGAGACCTACAACGCGAGTAAGCGAGCCCAGCTGATCACCGCGGCCCAAGCGATCTACATGAAGGACTACATTGTGATTCCCGTGGTCAACCCCGATGAGTCGCTCTTCTTGAACAAGTCGATTTCGGGCGCGCCCGCTTCATTCGCGTACATCTATGAACCGTGCCTGGCCAAGCTGGGCGCGACCTCGTAGTGGCGGGAGGACGAATCGACGTATGAAGGGACCAGTGAGCCCAGACGTGTGGCGCCTCATTGCCACACGTCTGGGCTCACTGGTCGCCACGCTGCTCGTGGCCAGTATCGCCATCTACGGAGCGCTGTTCCTGGCCCCGGGCAACCCCGCCACCTTGCTGGCCGGCGGTCACGCGACGCCCGCGCTGTTACGGGCCATCGACCGGCGCGAACACCTCAACGAACCGTTTCTCGCTCGGTATTGGCACTGGCTCGTGGGTCTCCTGCACGGGAACCTCGGCCAGTCGTTCCTCTATCGCGAGTCAGTCACTACTTTGCTCGCTGGCCGCGTCGAGAACACCGTGTTCCTCGTCGTGTACGCGGCAACGCTCATCATTGTGGGTGGCGTCGTGCTGGGACTGCTGGCCGCGCTGTTTCGCCGCACCGGAGCCGTGATCACCGTAGCGACCAGCGTGGGACTGGCCACTCCCTCCTTCGTGGCCGCGATCATTCTCATCACCGTCTTCGCGGTGGATCTCAAGTGGTTTCCGGTCTTTGGCGCAGGTTCGGGCTTCGTTGACCAACTGCGCCACCTCACGCTGCCGGCCCTCGCCCTGTCACTGTCGTGGCTTGCCTACACCGCCCAACTCACCAAGGCCGCCGTCACCGCCGAGTTGGCGCGTGAACACGTCGAAACCGCCCGCAGTCGAGGGATACGGGATCGACACGTCGTCACGCGTCACGTGCTGCGCAACGCCATGATTCCCATCACCACGGTCTCGGGGCTGACGATCGCCGGGCTGATCGCGGGCGACGTGGTCGTCGAACAAGCCTTTGGCATCAACGGCTTGGGGTCATTCCTGGTGCAGTCGGCGCTGCAAAAGGACTTCGCCTCGGTTCAAGCGGTGTCGTTGCTCTTGGTGACGGCCTTCGTGGTGATCAACAGCGCGGTCGACCTGTGGAGTCTCGCCCTCGATCCACGATTACGCGCGGGGACTCAGCGATGACCACCAGCGTGGCGAGTGGGGCGCTGAGCCATGAGCGCGATCGGCGCTCATGGCTGTGGCGCGACCCCGTCGTCCTGGCGACGGGGTCCTTTATCGCACTGCTGGCGCTGATGGCTATCTTCGCCCCTCTGCTCGCTCCCGATAACCCGAACTACGCCAATATCCTGGCGGTCAACCAGGGGCCGAGCGCGGCGCACCTGTTGGGCACTGACTCGTTTGGACGCGACCTGCTCTCGCGGCTGATCTACGGCGCTCGCCTCAGCCTCTTGGGTCCCACGCTGATCATCGCGATCGCCACGAGCGTGGGTACGCTCTTGGCGGTCTCCTGCGCGTGGTTCGGTGGCTGGTTCGATCAAGTGGTCTCTCGGGTCGCCGATATTCTCTTCGCGTTCCCCGGGCTGATCTTTGCGATGTTGGCCGTGGCCATGTTCGGTCCAGGACTGGTCGCACCGGTCATCGCGCTCTCCATCGCCTACACGCCCTATCTCATGCGAGTGATCCGTGCCGAGGCCCTGCGACAGCGCAACTTACCCTTCGTGGCCGCCTGCTACGTGGGGGGCTTGCCCTCGCGCACGATCATGTGGCGCCACATCTTGCCCAACATCATGCCCCTGCTCGTGGTCCAGGCAACCTTGTCCTTCGGCTACGCCCTGGTCGACATGGCCGCCGTGTCCTACTTGGGTCTGGGCGTCCAGCCGCCCACGGCCGAGTGGGGACTCATGGTTTCTACCGGTCAGTCCGCGATACTCGCCGGTCACCCACAGGAGTCACTCTTCGCGGGGATCATGATCATCCTGACCGTGGTCTGCTTTAACCTGCTCGGCGATCGCCTCGCCTCGCACCGCGCAGAGCGCCCGTCGTGAGCGTCCTTAACATCGAGCACCTCGCTCTCGACCTCCCGGTGCAGGGACGACGACGCCGAGTTCTCCACGACGTCTCTCTCAGCATCGGCGAAGGCGAGGCAGTTGGCCTCGTCGGCG
>DATJUR010000181.1:0-11096 GCA_035502215.1 Acidimicrobiales bacterium
GACCAGTTGAACTCCGTCCTAGGCAGGGTCTACGCAAACGCGGGCGCCCACGTGGCCCAAGTACCGTCCTTGTTCGAGATAAATGACAATGACGTCGTGACGCTGGACAACGTGGGGACAGTCCCACTCAACGTAGAAAAGGCGTGCGAACTCTCCTGGTTCTGCGATCAGGCACCTTTCGGGCCCGACGACCACCCCAACGTCGCGGGCTACGCCCTAATCGCCCAAGCGATTCAGGACGCATTACCACCCTCGTGGTGACGGCATCCAAACCCTCGAAAAACCTCACGTACCTCGGATTTCACTTCGCAGTCCCAACGGGATTTGAACCCGTGCCTCCACCTTGAGAGGGTGATGTCCTAGGCCGCTAGACGATGGGACCTTGAAAGAATGAGCATCTCTACTCACTCATTCGCTCGGGGGCAAGGACTCGAACCCTGAATAACTGGACCAGAACCAGTTGTGTTGCCAATTACACCACCCCCGAAGGGCTCGGCAATCTTATCGGACCCGTCTGTTCAGCTGCCAGAGGGCGCTCGCGCCGCCACTGGTGCCGTGGTCCACTCACTGAGCAAGTGATACCCGATGAGACGACCGACGCCCACCTCCAAGGTCTCTTTGAGATAGAAGCGCCAGAGTTCGTACTTGATCGTCGGCGAGTTTCGCACTGGCGAAGGATACGGGGTGAGACCTTGGGCCGAGGAGATGGCCATCGCTCGGTACTCGTGGAAGGGATCGGTCACGGTGATCACCGTGGTGATGTGATGACGCTTGAGTGCACCAAGCACCGTGGCTACGTTCTGCCAGGTGTCCGAGCCGGCACCCTTCAAGATGCGCGAGGCGGGCACGCCGTGGTCTTCGAGGAACGTGGCCGACACCCCCGCTTCGGTGTAGACGTCGCCGGGGCGCCGCCCGCCGGTGACCGCCACCCACGGCGCTCGCCCGAGGTCATAGAGGTGAAGGGCCTGGTCGAGGCGGGCGGTGAGCTCGGCGGAGGCCACCCCGTTGTCTTCGGTCGTGCCGAAGACCAGGATCGCCTGGGCTGACCGTGTCGAGTGCTCGTGTCCGCGAAGCCAGATCTGCACGAAGGTCACCCCAAAGTAGAGAACCAAGATGAGAAGAACGAGACCGAGGGTTTTCGCGCTGAGCCTGGCGACGCGACGGATCAAGCGGACCTCGTGAGGGCGTGACGCAGGCGCGCCAGCGTCCTCGCTCGACCGAGGTAGTGGAGCGACTCGAACAGGGGTGGCCCGATCAGACTGCCCGTAACGGCGCAGCGAATCGGTGCCTGCGCCTTGCGTAGGGCGAGTCCGTGCTCGTTGCCGAGACGCTCAACGACGTCGTGTAACGCCGGCGCGCTCCAGTCGTCGAGAACCTCGTAGCGCGCTATCGCGCCCTCGAGAATGGCCGTGCCCACGGGATCGTTCGTAATGACCTTGGCGAAGGCCGCCTCGTCGTAGCGTGGCTCGTCGAGGAAAAAGAACTCGACCATGCCCGGAATCTCACTCAGCACCGCGACCCGCTCTTGAACCAGGGGGGCCACGCTCGCGAAGAGCCCGGGCGAAAACTGTTCCTTGCGCCACGACGGCTCGCGGTCGCTGGGTTGCCAGGCGGCGTGCCAGGGATCGACCCACGGGGCACTCGCCACCAAAAACTCCTCGGGACTCAGCGCGCGCACGTACTCGCCGTTCATGTGGCGCAGTTTCTTCACGTCGAAAAAGGCAGGCGAGTGCGACACGTCCTCTAAGCGAAACTGCTCGACCAGCGTCGAGAGAGGAACAATCTCGTCGTCGCCCCGGGGACTCCACCCGAGCAGGGCAAGATAGTTGACAAAGGCGCTCGAGAGGTACCCCTCGTTGCGATACAGCTCGGTCGAGACCGGGTCGCGGCGTTTGGAGAGCTTCTTTCGCTGCTCGTTCACCAGCAAGGGCAGGTGGGCGTAGAGCGGAACGGCCACGTCGTTCCCACTCGACGCATTGAGCGACTCCCACAGCAGGATCTGTTTGGGCGCGTTGGCCAAGTGTTCCTCACCGCGAATCACGTGGGTGATGCGATCGTTGCGATCGTCGGTGGCGTTGGCGAGCGCATAGAGCACCCCGCCCGAGGACCTCACGACCACGAAGTCGTCGATCAGGCTGTTCACGAACTCCACGTCGCCGCGAATGAGATCGTGCACGACCGTGACACCCTCGCGCGGCGTGCGAAAGCGCAGGGCGGTCGTCGCTGAGCGTTCGAGGCCCCGATCGCGGCAGTACCCGTCGTACCCGGGGGGCGAACCGGGAGCCTTGCGCGCCTCGATCTCGGCGGGCGTGCAGTCGCAGTAGTAGAGGAATCCGTGCTCCAGCAAGGCGGCAGCGGCGACACTGTGGGCGGCAAAGTTCGCACTCTGGCGGGTCGCAGGAACGTCGGGCGAAAGACCCAGCCACCCCATCGCCTCGTAGATCACCTCGACGTACTCTTCGCGGTCGCGGGTCTGGTCGGTGTCTTCGATGCGCAAGAGAAACACACCGTCGCGCTGGCGAGCGAAGAGCCAGTTGAACAGGGCAGTGCGCGCAGAGCCCACGTGAAAGAATCCCGTCGGCGAAGGACAGAACCGGACACGAGGTCCGCTCACGACTTACTCCTCAAGTGAAATGGCGCCGTTGGGACAGCCGTCGACGCAGTGTTGCAGGCGCTCGTCGAACTCCGGTCCGGGGTTCTCATTGAGCACGTACATAAAGCCGTCGTCGCGGACCTCGAAAATCTCCGGGGCGATGCCCATACACACGGCGTTTGAGGTGCACAGGTCGTAGTCAACGTGTACTCGCAACGTGGCCTCCTTTTGGCGACCATCGTACTGGAGCCTCGGCGCAACGACGCTTGAGTACGGGTGCCTAGTCTTCTAGGGACGAAGGAGGAGCATGAACACTCGCTCGATTGGATCTCTGGCGGTATCTGAAGTGGGGGTGGGCTGCAACAACTTCGGTTCGCGCCTCTCCCAAGAGCAGGCCACCGCGGTCGTCGACGCCGCCATTGAGTCGGGCGTGAACTTCTTTGATACCGCCGACATCTACGGCGCCACGACGTCCGAGGTCTTGCTCGGGCGAGCACTCAAGGGCCGACGCGATCGAGTGGTCGTGGCCACCAAGTTCGGCATGCCCATCGACGACACCCACTTTGGGGCCAAGCCCGCGTACGTGCGTTCGGCCTGCGAGGACTCGCTGCGCCGCCTCGACACCGACTACATCGACATCTACCAACTTCACTACCCCGACGACACCACGCCCCTCGCCGACACCCTGGGCGCGCTCGGCGAACTCGTGACGGCGGGCAAGGTGCGCGAGATCGGCTGTTCGAACTTCAGCGCGGCCCAACTTCGCGAGGCGGCAGCGGCCGCAGGAACGGGTCGCGCTTTTGCCTCCGTGCAGAATCAGTACTCACTCCTCGAGCGCACGCCCGAAACAGACGGGGTGCTTGCGACCTGCGACGAGCTCGGGATTGGCTTTCTTCCCTTCTATCCCCTGGCCAATGGACTTCTCACCGGCAAAGTTCGCCCGGGCGAGGCGATCCCCGAGGGAACGCGTCTGGCCACCATGTCCCCCGAGCGCAGTGCGCACTGGCTGAGCGATCAACTGCGCGCGCGCGTGAACTCACTGCTCGAGTACGCCGACGCCACCAACACCACGATCTTGACCTTCGCCTTTTCGTGGCTGCTGCGCCACCCGGAGGTCTCCTCGGTGATCGCCGGAGCGAGTTCGCCCGACCAAGTGCGAGCCAACGCCCACGCTGCTTCGGGCATCAGCGACTCTCAGTTCGAGGAACTCAACCGACTCAGCGACCCCGAAAGCTAAGAGGCCTTCACCACCGCGACGATCTTGGTGAGGGTGTCCTTGGCGTCTCCAAAGACCAGCAACGTCTTGGGGTTGTAGAGCAGGGCGTTGTCGATGCCGGCGAACCCCGGGCGCATGGATCGCTTCAGGAACACGACGTTCTCGGCTAAGTCCGCGTGGATGATCGGCATGCCGTAGATGGGAGAGGCCGGGTCGTCGCTGGCCGCGGGGTTCACGGTGTCGTTGGCACCCACCACGATCGCCACGTCAGCCGTGGCCAACTCCGAGTTCGCCTCGTCCATCTCCAAGAGGTCCTCGTAGGGCACGTTCGCCTCGGCGAGGAGCACGTTCATGTGCCCGGGCATGCGACCGGCCACCGGGTGAATGGCGTACTTGACCTCGACGCCCTTGGCCTCGAGCTGCTCGGCGAGCTCGCGCAGAACGTGCTGACCCTGAGCGACCGCGAGGCCATAGCCGGGAATGATGATGACCTTGCTCGCGAAGCTGAGCAGGACGCCCACGTCTTCGGGGGAACCCGATCGCACGCTGCGACCCTCCGTGGCTGAGGTACCCGACGCCACGACCGAACCGAAGGCCGAGAACAAGATGTTGGGCAGGCTGCGGCCCATTGCCTTGCTCATGAGGCGCGTGAGCAAAATGCCCGACGCGCCCACGAGGGTCCCGGCCACGATCAGCAGATTCGATCCGAGCGTGAAGCCCGAGGCCGCCACCGCCAGTCCGGTAAAGGAGTTGAGCAGGGAGATCAGCACGGGCACGTCCGCTCCCCCGATCGGCAGCACGAACGCCAGGCCCAGCACGAAGGCGAGCGCGAGCAGGACCCACAACAAGGTCGACGAGCCCGTGACCAAGATGGCCACGATCAGCCCGAGTGCGCCCGTGCCGAGGATTGCGTTAAGAACCTGCTGGCCGGAATAAGTCACGGGACGGCCCGTCATGAGCTCTTGGAGCTTGGCGAAGGCGATCGCCGATCCCGAGAACGACACGGTGCCAATGAGCACGCCCAAGAGCACCTCCAGGGTGACGTAGGTCGCGGGACTGGTCGACTTGATATGGATGAACTCGGTGATCGAGACCAGCGAGGCCGCGCCGCCACCCACTCCATTGAAGATGGCCACGAGCTGGGGCATGGCCGTCATCTGGACGAAACGGGCCGTGGGCACCGCGACGATGACGCCAATCAGCATGGCCAACAGAATGAGCCCGACGTGGTGCAGTGGATGGCCGTCGACGTAGGTAAAGAACGTCGCCACAATGGCGACCAACATGCCAAAGGCCGCCACCATGTTGCCGTAGCGCGCACGCTTGGGACTGCCGAGTCCCTTGAGGGCGACAATGAAGGTCGTCGCCGAGAAGAGATACAGCAGGTCAATGAGAGTTTCGCGGCTCATTCGGGGGTATCAGGTTTGCTCGGCGCCGAGGGACGGCGGGGCTTGAACATCTCGAGCATGCGGTCGGTCACAACAAAGCCGCCCACCACGTTGAGCGTGGCGAGGATGACCGCGAGAAACCCCAGCACCTCTTCGAGGTTGGTGTTGGCCGCCCCCAGGATGAGCATGGAGCCCACCAGGATCACGCCGTGAATCGCGTTCGACCCGCTCATCAGCGGCGTGTGCAGAATGCTCGGTACCCGCGCGATGATCTCCACACCCACGAAGGCCGTCAGGATGAAGACGGTCGCGTACTGCAACAGATCGTTGGTCACTGGGCCTCCTGTGCGGGTGGAGAGATTGACTCGTAGGGGACCCCCAGGGCCTCGGCGGTGGGCGCGTGGCGCACGTGTCCTTCCGAGGCCACCGTGACCCCGAGAACGATTTCGTCGCCCCAGTCCGGGGCTAGCTCGCCCTTGGTGCCAAAGAGGGCGAGCAACTTGAGCACATTGTTCGCGTACATCACGCTCGCGTGGGTCCCCATCTCGGCCGGGGGGTTAGAGAGACCAACCACTCGCACGCCGTGGTGCTCAACGACCTCGCCCGCCCGGGTGAGGTCCACGTTGCCCCCGCCGTCCGCGGCCATGTCGATGATGACCGAGCCTTCGTCCATGGCCTCGACCATCTCGGTCGTGACCAGAATCGGCGCCTTGCGCCCCGGTACAGCGGCGGTGGTGACGATGACATCAGAGTTCGCCACCTCGTGTACGAGCGCCGCTTGGAGCTGGTTGCGTTCGTCCTCGCTGAGCTCACGGGCGTATCCTCCCGCTCCGTCGGCGGTAACGCCAAGTTGAACGAAGGTGGCTCCCGCGGACTCGGCCTCTTCCTTGGCCGCCGAGCGCACGTCGTAGGCACGAACCTTGGCGCCGAGACGCTTGGCCGTGGCGATCGCCTGGAGTCCGGCGACCCCCACCCCCATCACCAGGACCCGCGCGGGGCGAATCGTTCCCGCGGCCGTGCTGAGCTGTGGGTAGAAGCGGTCCAAATACTCGGCTCCGGCGAGCGCCGCGCGGTACCCCGCGACGGTCGACTGAGAGCTCAACGCGTCCATGTACTGGGCGCGCGATATGCGCGGCAGGAGGTCAAAGGACACAACGGTGATACGCCGATCGTTCAGGGCGCGCACCACGTCCAGCGAGAGCAAGGGTGAGAGAAATGACAGATGCAAGGAGCCCGGAGTGAGGCGTTGGGCCTCCTCCAGGGAGGGCGGGTTGACACGAATTGTGACGTCGCCGCGCGGATCGTCAGAGATCGTCGCACCAGCCGCGACGTAGGCCTCGTCGGCGAAGTGAGCGAGGCGCCCGGCGTCGTGCTCGACCTCGACCTGCCACCCGTCGGCCACCAGAGCCTTGACGGCGTCGGGCGTCAAGCCCACACGGGTCTCGCCCGCGCGCGACTCCTTGGCCAGGGCGATTTTCATCTCCTTGTTTTTATCAGTCGCGCGAAGGAGGCTGAGAATCTACGAGGCGACGGAGAAGAATTCAATCAGCGCCGCGCTTAGCTCCGCGGGCGCTTCGAGAGGAATCCAGTGGCCAAACGTCTCGAGGCGCAGGTACGTAAACCCGTTGTCACAGAACAACCCCGATTCGGTCATCTGGCGTTCGCCGAGCGCGAAGTCGCCGCTCGACCACACGCCCATCGTGGGTGATTGAATCCGAGGGAGTTGCGGAGGCGGAGTGACAAAGATATCGGGGCGCACGTTGGCCCGGTACCACATGAGGTGCGTGCGCATCTGCCCGTCGCGCTCGAGTTCGGCGATGATCTCTTCGGTGCGGGGATGGCGCACCCAGCGGCGCATTGCGTCGTAGTCGTTCTGACGCAGGAACGCCTCACCGAGACCGTCGAAGTGAAACAGCAGCATGTACCAGCTCTTTACCTGCTGGTCGAGCCCGCCCGCACAAAAGGCCGTGGGATGCCCCAGCGAGATTGGCACCAGTCGATTCACCAGGTCCCCACGAAAGGCTGCCGTCGCCCAGGCCAGGTTGGCGCCCCAGTCGTGGCCAACAAGATGCACGCGCTCGACATCGAGTGAGTCGATAATCGCCGCGACGTCGCCGACCAGGAGGTGAGTCTGGTACGCGTCGACGTCATCAGGTTTGGAACTGCGCCCACAGCCGCGAAGGTCCGGCACGGCAACGCGGAACCCGGCGCGCATCAGCGCCGGGGCGACCTCATCCCACAAGGCTCCCGTGTCGGGCCAGCCGTGCAGCAACAGCACCGTGGGACCGTCGCCACCCACCTCGACGTAGAGGCGCACGTCACCGCGGTCAACCAGGACGCTCTCCATCGCCGAGACGATACACGGGCGAGATAGAACTGGCCCGTGGACTCTTTCGTGATCAACGTGGACTCAGCCCTTGGCCCCTGGGGGGTCGAAGGGAACGCCAAGGAGATCACCGCCATCTATCAGCCCCACGAGCATCGCCGCGACTCACCGGGCACGCCGCCGCGCGTGGTCAGTGCCGCGGCCCGACAGCTCGAGCAGTACTTCGCCGGGAAGCGCCGCTCGTTTCGCGTTCCCCTCGCGAGGGTCTCTGCCACCGAGTTTCAGCGCGACGTGTGGGCCGCGCTGATGGAGATCCCCTACGGCGAGGTTCGAACCTACGGCGAGGTCGCTCTCAGCGTGAATCGACCGCGCGCCTCGCGCGCGGTCGGCAACGCCAATCACGTGAACCCGTATCCGATCGTCGTGCCGTGTCACCGCGTCGTCGCGAGCACGGGCATCGGTGGCTACGGCGGCGGCGGCCAGCGCGTCAAGCGTTTTTTACTCGACCTCGAGGGGGTGTCCATTCGCTGAGCGGCACCCGCGCAGGACTGCTGTCATCATGGACTCATGTTCCACCTGAGGCGGCCTTGGAGCCGCGCGGGGTTTGTGTTCGCCGTGGCGCTACTGGGTGCATCATTGGCTACGGTTCGTTCGAGCGACGCCGCCAGCGCACCGACGCTCGCCCCCTGCGCTCAGAGCGCACTGCGCATAACCGTTGAACCCGGCGACGGGCTGCACCACGGCGTTGAGTTCATCCGGTTTGTCAACGTGGGTGACGTGTCGTGTGTCCTATCGGGGTATCCGCGGGTACAAGCGATCCTCGATAGCGCGCCAGCCCCCCGCGGTCTCGCGAGCATCTACACGCCCGCGCGACCCGGCGCTCGTCAACGCGCGGGCGACGCTCAGTGGGCGTGGGCCGGAGGAGTCGACATCGGGGACGTTCCACTTACGTCCTTCGTGGCACCGAAGATTCTTCTGCGCCCCCATAGGGGTATCGCGAGCGCAACGGTGAACTGGATCGATGGGCCCAACGGCCATGCGACGTGCCCGGCCTTTCGTGACCTGGTCATCGGCGTGAATGGATTTTCAGTGACACGGTTTGTTAGTTCCTTCGAACCGCTGTGCTACGAGTTCGTCGTTACCCCCATCGTCAAGGGCGCCTCGGGACAGATGTTTGTCAAGGCGGACTACTCGCTCAAAGCCAATGACCTCGCCGCCGCACGCGACGAAGCAGCGGGCTTCCTGAGCGAGGCCCACTCGCTACACCGAGAAATCACTCACCCTCGCCGCTTCACCATCTACCAGCGCATGGCAACGGCGTCGGCTCTCCAGGTCACCGACGCGCTCCACACGACGCCCTGGCCCCTTTTGACCGCATCACTCGCGCGCGTCACCCACGAGTCAGACGCCCTTGGCGCAGACGAGGTGCTGAACCTGGTGAGCTCGGGCTACACCCGCAAGGTCAGTCGGGACTACGCCACGCTCGTCGCTGGAATCAGACAACTCGACACGCTGCTCGCCCATCTGACCTAGCTGATCGCGACCCGACGCCACGCATTGCTCTCGACTCACCTTCGAGCCGGGTTCGTCTCGTGCTTCGAGCACTCGCTCAGGTTACGAAACCGTATCGTCGAACTCTTCACTCACCTCGGGTCGGGTCAAGGACAATGTGCGCAGAGGTGAGGAGCGCGGATCGACGCCAGCGTGGGACTCCACAAAGCGGGACACGGCTCGGTACGCCACCCACAGCAAAGCCAGCGCGGAGGGCACCTCCAGGCACACCGCCAGCACCACGCTCTGAGTGATGTCGCCATGGTGAGCGGTGGTGACGTCGAACCACGCATCGAGAAGAAACAACGTGGCACCCGCGACGCTAAAGAGGATGATGAGTGCACGCTGGCGCCACGCGGCCCACGCTGCGGCGAAGAGCAGGGATATCTCTGCGACGTCGAGACCAATCCAGGCGAGTGCCCAGTGTTCGGCGACGTAGTGAGGCGGAAGGACAACACCCAGATAGACGCACCACACAATCTCCGCGAGCGCCCCGATGAGCAGCGCGGCCATCACTCGGTCGCGCCGCGTCCGAGGCACGAGCCGAGCCATCAACTATCTCGCGAGCAGATCCGATTGGTCGCCCAGCGCGCCGAACATTGCATTCGCCCCTTCGACGAGGGCCAGACGCTCCTCGTCGCTGAGTACCTCGAGTGCGCTGGCCATAGCGGCGTTCGTCAATTCCTCGGCGTGCGCCTTTTGGGCCCGCAGGGCGTCGGTCACTTCGGGCGCGTCAGTCTCCTTGTATCCGTGGAGTGCGAAGACCTCGGGACCCTGCAGGAAGCACGCGGCTACCACGTCGAGGTGGGCGTCGCGCACCGCGACAATGTGCAACCCCCCGCGCATCTCGCGCAGCATGATCGCTCCGAGGTACGCCCCGTGTACGGGGTCTTCCGGCCAGGGATACTGGCGGTACCCGTCGACCAGTGCGCACCGACCGTAGGGCAGAGCGTCACTGACCCGACGAGCCGCGTCGCTAAAGCGCGCCAGGAGGTCCCGGTCGAGGTGGCCAAACGTTCGATCGGCAAAGGCGTACGCGGCCTGCACGTGCGAGGCCGCCACCACCACCGGATCGGCCTTGGCCTTGGCCTGGGTCCAGAAGTAGTCGATGAGCGAAGGATCGAAGAAGGTAAAGGCGTCGATGACGCTCTGGGTCTCCACATCGCCCAACACGCCGGCTCGACCAAGTCCGTAGAACTCCACCACGTTGATGCCGTGCTCACGACCCCGCTGCTTGGTGAGGGGATCGAAGTAGAACTTCATGCCGACGACCTGGATGGGATCGGCGAGCTGAGTGGCGGTGTCGGTGGCGTCCATGGGGATGACTCTAGGTCCGGCTCGCGTAGTACCGAGGTCCGGCTCGATGCACGCGCAGTTCGATGCGTGAGCCGCTGTCGACTTCGACGAAACGCGCGGAGCCTCCGTGGCGAGAGGCGATCTCGGACACGATGGCCAGGCCCAGGCCGGTGCCGCCGGAGCGACGCGAACGCGCGGAGTCCGCGCGCGTGAAGCGTTCAAAGAAGCGAGCACTGTCGGCGACGTTGATGCCGTCGCCGTCATCGCTGACCCAGATCACCACCTCGTCGCCCTCGTAGTGCGAGTTAAATCGCACCTCTTTTTGCGCGTATCTCATCGCGTTGTCCACGACGTTGCGGATCATGCGCCGCAGCATCGTCAAATCGCCCAGCACGCGAGTGGGAGCAACGGCCGACGTGTCCACGCTGAGCTCGCTCATCGAGCGAACTCGCGAGGCCTCTTCGTACAAGAGATCGTCGAAGTCGACCTCGGAGATCTCGACGTCCAGGTGGTTCTCATCGTGGCGCGCCAGCCAAAAGAGGTCGCCGATAATGCCGTCGAGACGACGGCCCTCACGTACCACGACCTCGGCGACCTCGGCCCAGTTCGTGTGCTCGGGATCTCCCGTCGCGCGCTCGGTGGTCGCCAACAGCGTCGTGAGGGGGCTTCGTAGTTCGTGGCTGGCGTTCGAGACGAACTCTTGTTGGAAGCGCGACGCTGACTCCA
>DATJUR010000182.1:0-3977 GCA_035502215.1 Acidimicrobiales bacterium
CTCGCCTCCACGAAGAGGACGTCGCCGCCCGCTCCGGTGACCGCAAGACCCGTCGCGACGCCGGGGACGCTGGTGCGATCGGCGGGTTCAAAGTAGAACCTTGCCCGACCCAGCCACTCGCCCACGTCGCTCTCGGTCACGTTGACGGGTGCCTCGAGTTCACCGGAGGCCAGTTTTGTGGCCACCTTGCGCAGGAGTCGACCGATCTCACGCTCGAGGGAGCGCACGCCCGCCTCTCGGGTGTAGTCGGCCGCGATCACGCGCAGCGCGCCGTCGCTAATGGTGACCTCGTCCTCGCGCAGTGCAGCGCGTTCGCGCTGACGACCCACGAGGTGGTGTCGGGCAATCGAGACCTTCTCGTTCTCGGTGTAACCGTCGAGGCGGATGATCTCCATGCGGTCGAGCAGCGGACCGGGAATGGTGTCGATGACGTTCGCCGTCGCGATGAACATGACGCGTGAGAGGTCGAGGTCGACTTCAAGGTAGTGATCGCGGAACGTGTGGTTCTGGGCAGGGTCCAGGACCTCGAGAAGCGCCGACGAGGGGTCGCCGCGAAAGTCCGAACCAACCTTGTCGACCTCGTCAAGCACAATGACCGGGTTCATGGTCCCCGCCTCGCGCAGCGCGCGCACGAAACGCCCCGGCTGCGCACCGACGTAGGTACGACGGTGTCCGCGGATCTCGGCCTCGTCGCGCACGCCACCCAGGGCCACGCGCACGAACTTGCGTCCCAGCGCGTTCGCCACCGACTGGCCGAGCGACGTCTTGCCCACACCGGGGGGCCCCACGAGTGCGAGAATCGCGCCCGAGCCACGGCCATCGACCGGAACGAGCCCACGTTCGGCCTGGAGTTTCTTTACCGACAGAAACTCCAAGATGCGCTCTTTGACGTCTTCGAGGCCGTCGTGGTCGCTATTGAGAATCGTGGCGGCTTCGTTCACGTCGAGGTTGTCCTCGGACTCCACGCCCCAGGGCAGTTCCAAGACCGTGTCGAGCCACGTACGGATCCAGCCCGTCTCGGGGCTCTGGTCACTGGTGCGCTCGAGCTTGTCGATTTCGCGCACGACGGCCGTGCGCACGTTCTCGGGCAGCTCGCGCCCTTCGATCTTGGTGCGATAGTCGTCGGGGTCGGACTCGTCACCGTCGCTCATCTGACCCAGTTCCTTTTTGATGGCCTCGAGTTGACGGCGCAAGAGGAACTCGCGTTGGGTCTTTTCCATGCCTTCTTCGACGTCGGTCTTGATGCGCTCACGCAACGCCAGGTCGGCGAGCGTGTCGCGCGCCCACCCGAGGACCAGGCGCAGGCGCTCTTCGACGTTCGTGGTCTCGAGGACTTGCACCTTCTGGGAGAGCGAGAGATCGGGCGAGTAGCCCGAGACATCGGCGAGTTGGCCGGGCTCGGTAATCTCGCGCAGCTGTGCGGCGACCTGACGGGCCCCGCGGCTCAGCAAGATGTTCTCGAGCACCGCGCGGTACTCGCGGGCCAGTTCGGTGATGCCCGGGGTCACGTCGCCATCGCCCACGGGTTCGGCCTCTACCCACAGGGCCGCACCGGTTCCCGGCACACCAGTGCCAATCGTGGCGCGCTGCACGCCCGTGACGGCAACGGCGGGCAAGCCGCCCGGTAGGGCGCCCTCATCGGTCACCTCAGCGATCACCCCGACGCTGGCGTAGCGACCTTCGATGTGGGGAACGAGCAGCAGGCGACCACCCGCGGACCGCGCGGCTTCCACCGCCGCACGAGCCTCGTCAGACTCAAGAGCCATCGTAAAAACCATGCCGGGAAGTACAACTCCGGACTTCAGGGGCAATAGCGGCAACGTCACAGTTGTGTCCGTCACGTCTCATCCTTCCGTCGAGGCGGCACGCGCCGCCAACAAACCCACCGAGCTCGCGGTGAAAGTGCTGGTTCCGGTCCGATGAACTCGTTTTTCGGGACGTTCATTATAGATGTTGAGCGAACGAGCCAGTCAAAATCCTGATCAACGTGCAATTACTGTTATCGCTCTCGGCGCACCCGCCACTTGCGCCGCCGACTTGACAGAACTCAACAGGGGACTTAGTATCTTAACTTGATTAAGTAAGTAGCCGGTTGCTTACTTGTCACGGTGAGGGGGGAAAATGCCTGGTGACGAGTTCGATACGTCGATAAGCGCGAAGCGATTTTCTTCCTTTGATCAGCCCTCCGCACCGAACGAAGGCCGGGAGTCCGCGGCGCGCCCCAACTCGCCGCGCGACTCCCGATCCTCGGTTCGGGATCGAAATGTCTCGCTCTTGATCGAGCTGGTGCGTCGCTTCGGGCCTATCTCTCGAGCCGAGCTGTCTCGTCAAAGTCAATTGAGCGCCCCCACGGTCTCAGCCATCGTCGAGCAGCTGATCCTCCAGGGGATCTTGGTCGAGAGCGCCCTTGCACCCTCGAGCGGCGGCCGTCCCCCGGTGCTGTTGCAACTGGACCCGAAGGCCGGCTACGTCGTCGGCATCAAGTTGCGCGGTGATGGGCTGACCACCGTGGTCTGCAACCTGGACACCGACATCGTGGCCAGTCGTAACTCGTACGTCGGACTGGTCGGTGACCCCCAGGCAGCGATCGAAGCGATTGAGTCAGAGACGCGCCAGGTGCTGGACGACGCCGCCATCCCGGCCTCGAAGGTCCTCGGCGTGGGGATTGGTCTCTCTGGTCTCATCGACTCGACCGCCGGGACCTGTCAGTTCTCTCACCTTTTGCACTGGCGTGACGTCGAACTAGCTGAACCCTTGCGCCAGCGCCTGCACCTGCCGGTGTGGGTTGATAATGACGTCAACACCCTGGCCGTTGCCGAAAAGTGGTCCGGTGAAGCCCAGGCGGTGCGCGACTTTGTCACACTCAGTGTGGGTCGCGGAGTGGGTCTGGGCATCGTGATCGATCGATCCCTCTATCGCGGTGCGCGCGGGGGATCGGGAGAGTTCGGCCACATGATCGTGGATCCGGCGGGTCCACGGTGTGAGTGCGGACGTTTTGGATGCCTCGAGTCATTCGTGGGAGAAGCGGCCCTTCGTCGGCGCCTGAGTGAACACAAGGGCCATGACGTCTCGCGCGAGGAGATGCTCCTGCTCATCGAGATGGGTGACGCCACGGCGCTGGAAGTCGTCGAGGGGGCGGGACGACGAATTGGCTTGGCCATCGCCAACGTCATCACGTTGCTCAACCCCGAGATGCTGGTGATCTGCGGCGAGGGAACGGCCTTTGGCCCTTCGTTCATTGACCCGATCGTCAGCGCAGTGCGTCAGCAGACCTTTGCGGACGTGGGTCGCCACGTCGAGATCAGAGTTCAACAGTGGGGCGACGAGGCCTGGGCGGTGGGCGCGGCGACCCAAGTACTACGAGAGTCTTTTAGCCTCCCCGGGGCGGACGAGAGCAGCGAAGCGATCTGGCACCGGGCGTCGGTATGAGCGAGTCGCTCGCCGTGTCGGACGTCAACGACAGATTTCAGCCACTCATTCGAGCGAGCGTGGAGGCGATCCTTCGCAATCAGCTCGACGACGGCGCCATCATCGCCTCGCGCGACTTCGCCCAGTATCACTACTGCTGGCTTCGCGACGGTTCTTTCATCGCTCACGCGCTCGACGCCGCGGGTGAAGTCGACGCGGCGAGCCGGTACCACGACTGGGTGAACCGCACGGTGCGCGCCATCGCGGGGCCGATCGACGACGCGACGCGGCGAGCTCGCCGCGGCGAGGCGATCGACGTCAGTCTCATGCCCCCTGCGCGCTTCTCTCTCGACAACGTGCACGCTCACGACGACTGGCCCAACTTTCAGATCGACGGATACGGCACGTGGCTGTGGGCGTTCGGTCGCCATCTGGCAAGTCGCGGCGAGACCAAAGTTCCTCACGACTTTCTCGATAGCGTCCAGCGCGTGGCTGACTACGTGTCGGCTCTCGCGCTGTCGCCGTGCTACGACGTGTGGGAAGAGCGTGGCACCCAGATCCACACCTCA
>DATJUR010000183.1:0-9487 GCA_035502215.1 Acidimicrobiales bacterium
TGGTCGATCGACTGAACGCACTGACCGGGGGTCCGGGACACGATCGCTGGCTCTCACCCGAGATGATGGCGGTGAGTGATCTCGTCGCATCACGTGAGATTTTCGAGATCACCTCGCGCTTCGTCACCCTTCACTAGGAGGTAGTCATGGAAGGTGCACGGCCCGTTCGTGCGGCGCGCGGTTCCACGCTGAGCGCAAATGCGTGGCCTCAGGAGGCTGCGTTGCGCATGTTGTGCAACAACCTGGATCCCGAGGTCGCCGAGCGACCCGACGATCTGGTCGTCTACGGCGGGACCGGACGCGCGGCGCGCGACTGGCGCAGCTTCGACGCGCTGGTGCGCACCCTCACGACCCTCAAGAACGACGAGACGATGTTGGTGCAGTCGGGTCGACCGGTGGGTGTGCTCCAGACTCACGAGTGGGCACCTCGCGTGCTCATCGCCAACTCCAACCTGGTGCCGGACTGGGCCACGTGGCCCGAGTTCCGTCGCCTCGAGGCCCTCGGTCTCACGATGTACGGCCAGATGACCGCCGGCTCGTGGATCTATATCGGCACCCAGGGCATCCTGCAGGGCACTTACGAGACCTTCGCCGCGATCGCCGCCAAGCGCTTCGGCGGCACGCTCGCCGGCACGCTCACTCTCACGGCCGGGGCGGGCGGCATGGGCGGGGCTCAGCCGCTGGCGGTCACCATGAACGACGGGGTGTGCCTGTGCGTGGACGTCGATCCGAGTCGACTGCAGCGACGCGTGGACCAGCGGTACCTCGATGAGTGGACCACGGACCTCGACGACGCGCTCGAGCGCGTGCTGAGCGCCAAAGAGCAGCGTGAGGCGCTGAGTGTGGGACTGCTCGGCAACGCGGCCACCATCCTGCCCGAGCTGCTGCGCCGCGGCGTGGACGTCGACATCGTCACCGACCAGACCTCGGCGCACGATCCGCTCAGCTACCTGCCCGAGGGCATCGACCTACGCGACTGGCACGACTACGCCGAGAAGAAGCCCGAGGAGTTCACGGATCGCGCGCGGGCCTCGATCGTGCGCCACGTCGAAGCGATGGTGGGCTTCATGGACGCCGGAGCCGAAGTGTTCGACTATGGCAACTCGCTTCGTGGAGAGGCCCAGCTCGGTGGCTACGCGCGCGCCTTCGCGTACCCCGGCTTCGTGCCCGCCTATATTCGCCCGCTCTTCTGCCAAGGCAAGGGACCGTTTCGCTGGGCGGCCCTGTCGGGTGATCCCCAGGACATCTACCGCACCGACCGGGCCGTGCTGGACCTCTTTCCCGAGAACGACCTGCTACGCCGGTGGATCACCAAGGCCCAAGAGCGCGTGGCCTTTCAGGGTTTGCCGGCGCGCATTTGCTGGCTCGGGTACCAGGAGCGCGACAAGGCCGGAGCCGCCTTCAACGACCTGGTGGCGAGCGGCGAGGTGAGCGCGCCACTGGTGATCGGACGCGACCACCTCGACGCCGGATCGGTTGCCTCGCCCTATCGCGAGACCGAGGCGATGCTGGACGGCTCGGACGCCATCGCCGACTGGCCACTTCTCAACGCCCTGGTCAACACCGCCTCGGGCGCCACGTGGGTCTCGATCCATCACGGTGGGGGCGTGGGCATCGGACGCTCGATTCACGCGGGCCAAGTCTGCGTCGCCGACGGCACCCTGCTCGCGGGCGAGAAGATTCGACGCGTGCTGACGAACGACCCGGCCACGGGGGTGCTGCGCCACGTGGACGCGGGCTACGAGGTCGCCGAGGAGACGGCCGATGCGACGGGACTGCGCGTGCCGATGCGTGAAGGCCCGTGAGCACGCTCGTCGTCACCCACGTCGGTGAACTGACGACCAACGATCCAACGCTCGGCGACGAAACGCTGAGCGGTCGCCTGCACGACGCCGCGTTCGTGGTCGACGACGAGCAGGTGCTCTGGGTTGGCCCCAACGCCCACGCCCCCGAGGCCGACCGGGCGATCGACGCCCACGGTGCGGCCGTGGTGCCGGGATTCGTGGACTCTCACACGCACCTCGTCTTTGCGGGCGAGCGCAGTGACGAGTTCGAAGCGCGGATGGCCGGGCGTCGCTACGACGGTGGCGGAATCGTGCGCACCGTCTCGTCGACTCGCGCCGCCTCGCGCGCGGAGTTGCGCAACGGCGCGGCCCAGCGCGTGAGCGAGTTGCGCGCGGGGGGCGTCACCACCTTGGAGGTCAAGTCGGGCTACGAACTGACCACCGAGGGCGAAGTTCGCTGCCTGGAGGTCGCCGGAGATTTCACCAGTGAGCGAACCTGGTTGGGGGCCCACGTCATTCCCCCGGAGTTCGCCGCCGATCGTGACGGGTACCTCGACCTCCTCGCGACCTCGATGCTCGAAGCTTGCGCACCGCACGCCAAGTGGGCCGACGCGTTCTGTGATCGCGGTGCCTTCAGTGTCGACGAGGCGAGAATGATCTTGTTGCGCGCGCGCGACTACGGGCTCGCGCCTCGACTGCACGCGAATCAGCTGGCCCACAGTGGGGCGGTCGCCTTGGCCGTTGACTTAGGGTGCGCCAGCGTCGATCACTGTACCTACTTAGAAGACGCTGACATCGAAATGCTGGCCGGGTCTGCGACGGTTGCCACCTTGTTGCCGGGAGCCGAGTTCTCCACCCGATCGCCGTACCCCTCGGCACGGCGTTTGATCGACGCGGGGGCCACCGTGGCGCTGGCCACGGACTGCAATCCGGGCTCGTCATACGTCACGAGCATGGCATTTGTCATCGCGCTCGCCGTGCGCGAGATGGCGATGAGTGTGGATGAGGCACTGTGGTCAGCGACCAAGGGCGGGGCGCTCGCCCTGCGCCGTGGCGACGTCGGCCATCTGGGCGTGGGGGCGCGCGCCGACTTCGCGATACTGGACGCGCCTCGAGCTGCGCATCTCGCGTACCGTCCCGGTGCGCGGATCGTGGCGACGACTTACTCTGCGACAACGTGACCAAAAAGACGCGACTCTATTTCAATGAAGACACCCGCGACGCGCTGATCGCGCTCGACGCGACTGCCGATGGGCGAGGGTGGGTCAACGTGCTGCCCCGGGTCAGCGACGATGACCTACCCGACATTCACGTGAACTTCATCGGTTGGACGAATCACGGGATCCCCGTCGCGACGTTCGTGACGGCGGCTCCTCGCAATGGCGAGGCCCAGCCCTCATCGCTGGGCGTACTGCACTCGGGCGGTCGGCTCGGCAAGGATCGCATCACCTCGATGCTTCACGGCGCGCCCTTCGCCCTGCGCCAGGATCACGCTCAGCGCGGCGTCCTGCTCAGGGTGCCCCCCGCCACGCCGTCGGCCCAGGTACTCGACGTCATGTGCCGGTTTTCGAGCGAACTCTGCGAACATGAGATGACCGGGGGTTGGCGACTCGAGATGTACGAGCGCGACTAGCGGGTTTCCGCGCGTGGACCTCGAGCGAGAAAGACCCCGGTGTCCTTGGTGACACGCAGCACGCCGTGGCCTTGTCGCATTCGCGTTTCAATCTCCTGGCGCAGGGAGGTCTGTTGAGTGAGCGTTGCGTGATCCCCCGGGGGCATTGAGCGGATGTAGGCGAACACGTCCTCAACGTCGCGACAGTGCAGCTCGTCCTCGAAGGGCTGCCAGCGCACCTCAGTGAAGTGACGCTCGAGATACTGGCGTCCCGAGATCGACCCGAAGATCTCGCGGTGATCTCGGTAGGTGGCCTCGGGCATCACGTCGCGCTCGATCTGGGCGAGTTCGGTGAGGTGCGCTGGTCCGTTGGTGGCGGCGACCAACAGGCCATCGGGCCTCAGTACCCGGCGAAGTTCGCCAACCGCCTGATCGATGTCCGTCGCATGGTAGAGC
This sequence comes from Acidimicrobiales bacterium, assembly GCA_035502215.1. Classification (GTDB taxonomy): domain Bacteria; phylum Actinomycetota; class Acidimicrobiia; order Acidimicrobiales; family RAAP-2; genus RAAP-2. Next base: position 3,853 of record DATJUR010000183.1, read on the forward strand.
ATGTAGTTGGCAATGACGACGTCGACGACGTTCTCGGCAATGGGCAGTGTCTGTACCGATCCGACGACGCCGCTCACCCGCGCGACCTGTCCTCGAGCCGTCGCCGTGGCTGCTCTGACCATGGCAGCGGATTGGTCACACAACGTCAGGTTCGCCTCCAGCGCCCGGGGCGGTGACGCCCACAATGTGCCGGGTCCGCACCCGACGTCGAGTATCACGGCGGCGCGGGACCAGTCAATCTTCGAAAAGAACCACTGGGTAAAGGTGATCGGTGAGGTGGCGTATTTCGCGTGCAGTCGGATGCGTGCTTGCAGGTTGTCCGGCGTAGCGTACTGCACGTGTCGCAGGTAGCGGGTGTACGTAGAGGCATCGTGCGTCGTTGCGGGCGCGTCCTTCGAGTCGCTCATCCGACCATCTTTGCCGAGACGAGCGTGAGGTCCAGACCCGAGGTTCCAACCTCTAAGGTGCTCCTATGAGCACCCCCCTTGCCCCCACGGACCTCCCCGCAACCCTTGGCGCGCTACGCGCGTCGGGATACGAATCCCTGCCCGTGCGCGAAGAAATGCGTCGCAATCTCGAGGTGCGTCTGGCCGCCGGTGAGGCGCTCAGCGCGTCGGTGCTGGGCTACGAAGACACCGTGTTGCCTCAGCTGGAGACCGCTCTGCTGGCCGGGCACGACTTCATCCTGCTGGGCGAGCGCGGCCAGGCGAAGACGCGCATCATCCGATCGCTGGTTGACCTGCTGGATGAGTGGTTGCCCATCGTTGAGGGGTCGGACGTGCGCGACGACCCCTACGCGCCGATCTCGGCCTACGGGCGCGACCTGGTGGCCGAGCGCGGTGACGACACGCCCATCGCGTGGGTGCACCGTAGCCACCGGTTTGCCGAGAAACTGGCCTCCCCGGACACCTCGATGGCCGACCTCATTGGCGAGGTCGATCCGATCAAGGTTGCCGGCGGTCTCTACCTCGATGACCCCCGGGCCCTGAGCTACGGGCTCGTGCCCAAGTCGAACCGTGGGATCTTTGCGATCAACGAGTTGCCCGATCTGTCCGAGCGCATTCAAGTGGGTCTGCTCAACGTCCTCGAGGAGCGCGACGTGCAGATTCGCGGTCACCTGGTGCGACTCGACCTGGACGTGATGGTCGTCGCGACGGCCAACCCCGAGGACTACACGAATCGCGGTCGCCTGATCACCCCGCTCAAGGACCGCTTCGGCTCTCAGATTCGCACCCACTACCCCTACGAGGTCGCCACCGAGATCGAGATCATGTACCAAGAGGCGCACCTGCCCTCCAGTGACGCGCCCATCGTGGTGCCGTGGTTCATCGACGACATCATCGCGCGCATCAGCCACGTCGCTCGACGCTCCCACGTCATCAGTCAGAGTTCAGGGGTCTCGGTGCGACTGTCGATCTCGAACTTCGAGACGGTCGTGGCCAACGCGCTTCGGCGCACGCTGCGCACCCACGACGCGGTCGTCGTGCCGCGCGTGAGCGATCTCAGTGCCGTGGTGCAGTCGACCCAGGGCAAGATTGAGTTCGACACGATGGACGACAGCGACTCGGACCAGGTGATCGCGGCGCTGGTCTCGCTGGCGCTTCGCCAGTGCTTCGCCGACGTCTTGCTCGAAGAGGCCTCCGAGATCGTCGAGGCCTTCAACGACGAGGTCATCGTGCACACCGGCGACGACCTACCCGATGTGAACTACCTTGACGTGCTCGCGGCCATGCCGGCCCTCAAGGGACCGGTCGATCGCATCGCCGGACCCGAGGCGAGCGACGGCGAGAAGGCGGCCGCCGTGGAGTTCGTACTCGAGGGGCTCTATCTCACCAAGCGTCTGGCCAAGGACGCCTCGGGCGCGCGCGCCCTGTATCGATCGAGGAACCGCTAGGTGGCGGTGCGCTACGGCTTTCGCCGAGTCGGAGACGGCGACGAGTTCGATGACCTCGATCTCGACGAGGTGCTGTCGATGCTCGCCGACGACTACATGGAGAACGGCGACCTCGATGAGGCCATGGATCGGTTGCTGCGCGAAGGATACGAGACCCGCGATGGCGAGCGGGTCGAGGGCCTGCGCGAACTCTTAGAGCGCACGCGTCGGCGCCGACGTGAACTGGAGCAGCAGGCCGATCCCGATGGCGAGATGCAGCGCTATCGCGACTGGCTGGATCTCATCGAGGCGATGGAGGAGTCCGAGATCGACCAACTCATGCGCGAGGCCACCGAGTCCGGGGACCAGCGCCGCGAGGACGTTACCCGCGACATCGTCGATCAGCGTCGCATGCAGCGTGACCTCATGAGTGATCGACTAGCTGAGCGTCTGGGGGAGTTCCAGCATTACGACTTCGTCTCATCGGACGCCCGTGAAGAGTTCGAGCAGTTGATGGGCGAACTCCAGCGCGACGTACTCGACACGTACTTTCAGCAGTCCAAGGAGTTCATGGGTTCGCCCGATCCCGACGAACTGGCCCGGATGCGCGACATGATGGACGCGCTCTCGACGATGATCGAACAGGATCGCCGCGGCGAAGAGCTCGATCCCACCTTCGATGACTTCATGGAGAAGTTCGGCGACTTTTTTCCCGGCGCCGAGAGCCTCGAGGACGTCATTCGCATGATGGCCGAACGGGCGGCCGCGGCCGAGGCGATGTTCAACTCGCTCTCCGCCGAGCAACAAGGCGAGCTGCGCGCGCTCTTTGACCAGATGATGCAGAACATGGAACTGAACTTTTCCATGAATCGCCTGGTCTCAAATCTGCGCCAGGCGACCCCTGACATCGACTGGCACCGTGCGCACCGCATGCGTGGCCAGGGCGCCTCCTCCTTCGCCCAGGCCGCTTCGGTGGCCGAACAACTCGGAGAACTCAAGGGACTCGAAGAGTTTCTCGGGCAGAGCCACGCCGCCCAGGGCCTGCCCGAGGTCGACGTCGAGGCGGTGCGGCGGAATTTGGGCGATGACGCCGCGCGCCACGTCCAACGGCTCCAGCGGGCCCTACGGGAACTCAAGGATCAGGGCTTCGTCGAGCGTGCGGGCGATCGACTCAAACTGAGTGCGCGCGGCGTACGCAAGATCGGCCAGATCGCTCTGCGCGATCTGTTTCGCCAGATGCGCGATACGCCGGCCCTCGGCGGTCACCCGGTGGCGACCTTGGCCCACGGTGGCGACCGCGAGGAGACGTCCAAGCCCTGGCAGCCCGGCGAGGCTGTGTCGCTGCACCTGCCGCGCACCCTGCGTAACGCGCTCTTGCGCCACGGGCCGGGCACGCCCGTTGCGTTGCACCCCGATGACTTTGAAGTCGAAGAGTACGAGGCGATCAAGCGCTCGGCGACCGTCTTTGCGATTGATCTGTCGCTCTCGATGGCCATGCGCGGAAACTTGCTGCCCGCCAAAAAAATGGTGCTTGCACTCTCCCAACTCATCTCCTCGAAGTACCCGCGCGACTTTTTGGCCATCGTCGGATTCGGTGAGACCGCTCAGCAACTCAAGCTCGACGACGTCCCCGCCTTGACGATCGACTACAACTACGGCACCAACCTCCAACACGCCCTGGCCCTGAGCCGGTACCTGCTGCGCAACGAGCGCGGCGAGCGCCAGGTGGTGGTTGTTACCGACGGTGAGCCGACCGCTCACCTCACCAGTTCGGGTGAGCCGTTCTTTTCCTGGCCCCCGGTGCCCGAGACCCTGGAAAAGACCATGGCTGAGGTGCTGCGCTGCACCAAGGCGGGCATCACGATCAACACGTTTGCTCTGGATATCGAGCGCAGCCAGTTCCCCTTTGTCGAGCAGATCGCCAAAGTGAACGGGGGACGGCTGTTCTACACCGACGTGAACGATCTGGGAACGTACGCTCTCGACGACTTCGTGACGCACCGTCGCGCGGGCTAAGCGAAAACGCTTCCATCAGGAAGTTCACAGATTCAATTTGCATTTTGTGCGAATTCCCGCAACAATGACACCGTTGTAATTACATCGATGGCAGAGACCTCGACGGGGAGGAATCACAACGTGGAAATTGTTGAACTTCTAAGTGGTCTAGAGGATCGAGGTTGGCAGGCACGCTCTAACTGCATGGGAGTCGACCCTGACCTCTTTTTTCCCGAGCGCGGGGCCTCCACTCGAGAGGCCAAGGAGGTCTGCCGCGGGTGCGTCGTGCGCGAGGACTGCCTGGAGTACGCCCTTGACAACGGCGAGAAATTCGGCATCTGGGGCGGGATGAGTGAGCGCGAGCGGCGCCGCCTGCGCCGGGCGCGGGCCCTGGAGCGTCGCGCGCAGGCGGGCTGAGCTAGCCGAGGCGCGACTCGATTGTCGCATCCTCGGACAGACCCAACTCTGCCCATCGCGCCGGATCCTCTGATCGAAGGACCGCTTGGGGAATCAGCCCGACCAGTTCAGCGTGATCGATCTCGCCCACGGCCAACAGGCTCGCTGCCTTGTCGTAGACGAGCGATGGTCGCACCCTCTCGGGTTCGATCAAGTTGCAACTGATTTGGACCATGTCGGTCATCTGAAAGGCCAGAGCACGCACTTCGTGACGGCGCAGGGCCTTGGCGACGAGCCGCGCATCAGCCAGGTCCCCGCCGCGGATCCACAGATTCCACGCCACGAGCACCGGTCGCGCTCCAATCGCGCTCGCGCCGCGTTCCGCACTGGGCTTCATCGGTCCCATGTCGGGCGCGAGGGACTTAAAGGCGTGCCGGCGCACCTCGGGCAGCGTGCGACTGGTGCCGTCGCGCAGACGTCCGTAGAGAAATACTGGCACGTCAAAGGTGCTGGCGACCCAGGAGGCGGTTTCGTCGCGCAGGGAGAAAGCCTCGTCTTTCTTCCTCGGATCGAGGGCGACGAAGGGAACTACGTCGAGCACCCCAAATCGTGGATGCACGCCCTGATGGGTGCGCAGATCGAGAAGTTTCATGGTGGTCACGATGAAGTCACGCACGTAGCGACGCAGATCGGGTCGGTGGTCAATCAGCGTATAAACACTGCGATTGTGCACGGGGTCGCTATGACGATCTCGCAGGGTGGGACCAGCTGAGCGCCCCAGCTCTTCTAATACGTCGAGGCGACGTCCGTCAGACACGTTGACGACGCACTCGAACAATGCGCGGGCCCTCTAGAAGAGGTCGCGATTGAAGAGGCGCAGGCGGCGCCGCTCGCGCAGCAGACGGCGGCGCTCGCGCTCACTCTTGCCGCCCCACACACCGTGGTCGATGTGATTGTCCAACGCGTAGATCAGACACTCCTTGGCCACCGGGCAGCTCGCGCAGATGCGCTGGGCGACGATGACCCCCATCCCATCGCGGGGGAAGAACGTTTCAGCCGGGTAGTCGCGGCACTTTCCGTCGGCCATCCACTCCGAACTCATAGCGCCTCCTTTCCTACCTCTATGTCTCACAGTAGTGACTTCTTGCACACCCGTCATTACGATCATTTGACCTTTTCCTTAGGTTTCGATGGGTGTGTGGCTCGGCCTTGGAGACGTCTGGTAATTGGCCGGTAGGATTCGTGATGTAAGCGTTCTCAAAGGAGTGCAGTGAGCCAGGTACCGGTCGGTGAAGCGCTGGAGGTTGTCGACCCGGTGGGTCACGTCCAGGTGGTGTACCTCGGTCCCGTCGCTCCGCACTGGGAGTGTCA
>DATJUR010000184.1:0-3610 GCA_035502215.1 Acidimicrobiales bacterium
TTGCGCATGTTGCGTATGCCGAGGTAGTCGTCGACGAAGCCGAGAACTCCGGCGGCGACGATGGCGAGAACGCTCAGTATCCCCGACCGAGTAAAGACGACCGACGTGCCGATGTGTCCCATGCCGTAGCCCAACACTGCGGCGACAACGATGATGGCACCGCCCATCGTGGGCGTGCCCGCTTTGTGTTGGTGCGTCGGTCCATCCTCGCGGATGTGCTGGAACAACTCGTGGGCCTTTAGGAACCGCATCCACAGCGGCGTGATGAAGATGGCGAAGAGAAACGCCACCCCTCCCGATTCCATCAGACTCAGCACGAACCGCTCACCCCCAGAAGTTCTCGGGCCACGGCCCGATCGTCGAAGGCCAGCACAAGGTCGCCCACCGTCTGGGTCGCCTCATGGCCCTTGCCCGCAATCACGACCACGTCACCCGCCTGAGCCACGCCGAGCGCCTGGGCGATGGCGGTACGACGATCGCTGAGGCGAATCACTCGCGCGCCCGCGACTATCCCCGACACCACAGCATCAATGATGGCATCGGGTTCCTCGGATCGGGGGTTATCGGAGGTCACGATGGTCAAATCTGACCCCGCCGTCGCGATGCGACCCATCTCGGGGCGCTTCTCGCGGTCACGGTCTCCCCCCGCGCCAAAGACGGTGATGAGCCGACCCTCGGGTTGAAGAGCGCGCACATCGCGCAACAGGCGCTCGAGACCGTCAGGCGTGTGGGCGTAGTCGATCACGACCGTCACGCCACGGCCGTAGATCATGTCAAAGCGACCCGGCACGGACTCCACGTCGCTCATGGCCGCAGCGACAGCACCGTCGTCTTCGCCTAGGGCACTCATGATCGACATGGCCATCAGGGCGTTGTCGACGTTGTAGTCGCCCACGAGTGGCGAGTTGACCAGATGGCCGCGCCAGAAAAAGGTGGAGCCCCGCAACGAGTTCACGACGTCGCGAGCGTCGGCGCGCCCCACGCTCACCACGGGCAGCGACGTCATCTCGGCCAATCGAGCGCCGTAGGCGTCGTCGGTCCAGATAACCGAGCGCTTGGCGTACTCGCTCGTAAAGAGCGACGCCTTGGCCGCGAAGTAGTTCTCCATCGTGTCGTGGTAGTCGAGGTGATCGTGACTCAGATTCGTAAAGGCGGCCACGCAAAAGCGCAGGCCATCAACCCGGTGCTGGTCAAGAGCGTGACTCGACACCTCCAGGGCGACCAGAGAGTGGGGGTTCGCGGGGTCAAACCCGGCCACGGCGCTCGCGAGCGCGCGGTAGAGCTCGGGCGGCGCGGGCGTGGTGCGCTCATTGGTCAGCGTACCGATGCTCGAGGCATTCCACGCCAGAGCCCGGGCCAGGGACGCCAGAATCGTCGTGACGCTGGTCTTACCGTTGGTGCCGGTAACTCCCACCAGCGTCGTCTTGGTCTCGGGGTGCCCGGTAACGGTGGCACTGGCGTGCGAGAGCAGCGCAGGTAGCTGCGAGGCCGGTACGACAATGACCGGCGCGTCCAGAGACACCGCGACGTCGCCCACCACGCACTCGGCACCCAGCGCCACGGCTTCGCGCGCGTAGGCCACGCCATGCTGCTTGGTACCGGGCATCGCGAAAAACAGAGCACCGGGTCCACACACGCGCGAGTCGATCTCCACTCGATCGATCTCCAGGCTGCTCGTCACCACATCCAGTGAGACGTCATCGAGAATGTCGCCGAGCTGCATCAGGTGACGTCCGAAGAGATAGCGGCCGCGCCCGTAAGAGGTTTCTGGTTCGCGCCGGTCGAGGGAATGCCGTAGTGGTGCAGCGCGTACGACATGACTTCTTGAAACACGGGGGCAGAGACCGACCCACCGTAGATGTCGTTGAGGGGGCGTTGGATCACGACAATCATCGAGAGTATGGGGTTATTGGCCGGGGCAAAGCCCACGAAGGTCGCGTTGTAGTTGTTGGTGAGTTGGTCCTTTCCAGGATAGGGAATGGTGGCGGTACCCGTCTTGCCCGCCACTTCGTAGCCCGGGATGATCGCTTCGGTGCCGGTACCGTCGAGCACCACCTGCTCGAGCATCTTGACCAGGGTGGCGTCCACACTGGGCGAGAGCACGACGTGCGTGGCGCTCTTGGGCGTCGCGGTCATGGCGCCGCCGGGGGTCACGTAAGCGCGAACCAGTTTGGGTTCGACGAACACTCCGCCGTTGGCGATCGCGTTGTAGGCGTCCAACACCTGAATGGCCGGAACCGCGTCAACCTGACCGATTGGCAGCGCCACTTGGTCGCTCGCGTACCAGTCCTGGGCATTGATCAGAAGCCCGGGAGTCTCGTCAGGGAAGTTGATGTCGGTCGTCTGTCCGAAGCCGAGCCGCTCGACCTGCGCGAGGAGCCCGGACTCGCCGACTCGTTCACCGATCTCGTAGGTGCCGATGTTCGAGGATTGGGCAAGAATCTCGGTAGCCGAGAGCCGCTCGAGCCCGTGGTTCTCGGCGTCGTGGAAGTAGCGACCGCCCACCACCACTGAGTTCGGCACGGTGAACACGGTGCCAGGGGTGATGTCGTGGTCCTGGAGGGCCGCCGAGAACGTGACCGCCTTGAAGACCGAGCCCGGTTCGTAGGCCTGGGAGAAGGCGAGGTTGTTGACCGTCTGATCGATGCCCGCGACTCCTACGCTCTTGCCCCACGAGGGAATCGGACCCAAGTCGCCGGCCGTCGTCTTGGTGTTCACCAACGATGCGTCGGCGAGTATCTGACCGGTCTTCACGTCCATGACAACCGCGAGACCCGTCAATCCGTCTTCCGCGCTGAGTTGGTGGGCGAGGTCACGTTCGGCGACGTACTGCAGCGAGGAGTCGATGGTGAGTTCGAGTCCCACCCCGGGTTCGGCCTTGCGGATCACCGTGGCGGTAGACGCGGGCAGGCTCACCCCAGAACTCGATACGTACTCGCGCGTGACGCCCGTCTGGCCGGCGAGAAGTTTCTGGTACTCGTACTCCAGGCCCGTCGTCCCGACGCCCGAGGCGTTCACTCCGCCGATCAGCGATGTGGCCAGCGTGCCGTCGGGGTAGGTGCGAACCGATGAGTTCTGCACCACGATGCCGGGCATGTCGAGAGCCGAAACTCGACGGCCGTCGTTCAGGTCAAGCGCGTTGTTCACCACCACGTAGCCACTCTTGCGCGAGAACAGCGCGCTCAGCGTCGCGACCGGCATGTGAACCAGTGACGTCAACGCCTCGGCTTCGCGCAGGGGGTGGGCAATCTGAAAGTCGTCGGCAATCACCAGGGACGTCGGTCGCGATACCGCCAGCGTCTGGCCGTAGCGGTCATAGATGCCCCCGCGCAGTGCGGTGGTGGTGAGGTTCTCGCGGACTTGCTCAACCGAGAGGCTGGCGTAGTGGCGATGGTCGACGACTTGAAGAAAGAAGAGCCTCACGCCCAGAGCGCACAAGGCTGCGGCAAGCACCGCGCGCACCAGCAACAACCGACGGGGCCCGGGAGGACGACGCACAGGTGTGCGAGGCGGTTGCGTGCGGTGGTGGGTCGAGGTGGCGTGAATGCTCACCGAATCGTCCTTGACGTCGCCGGTGCGTAGCTACTGAACTTCGGTAGGGGCAGAGGCG
>DATJUR010000185.1:0-4734 GCA_035502215.1 Acidimicrobiales bacterium
AGAATCGTGAGCGCTTCCGCGCCAATGAACGCGCCTACCTAGATGAGTGGGCGATGAGCGAAGACCAGAAGCGCGCGGTGCTCGCGCGGGACTACAACGCGATGCTCGAGCTGGGCGGCAACGTGTACTTTCTCGCCAAGATCTTCGGCACCGACGGCATCAGCTTCCAGGACGCGGCTGCCTCGATGACCGGCATGACCAAGGACGAGTACGCGGCCATGATGCTCGCGGGCGGCCGCTCGCCCAAGGGTCAACGATCCAAGTCCTCGGGAGCCTGAGGATGGCCCGGATCACCGCTGGAGTCACGACGAGTCACATCCCGGCCATGGGATACGCGATGGACACGCATCGGGTGGGCGAACCGTACTGGCAACCGGTCTTTAGCGGATACGAGTGGAGCCGCGACTGGATGCGTGAGAACACGCCCGACGTCATCGTGCTGATCTACAACGACCACGCCACGGCGTTTTCGCTCGAGATGATTCCCACCTTCGCCTTGGGGTGCGCCGAGAGCTACGAGATTGCCGACGAGGGATTCGGACCGCGTCCGGTGCCGAGCGTGCCCGGTCACGCGGACATGGCCGCTCACCTCGCCCAGTCACTGATCCTGGATGAGTTCGACCTAACGGTCATGAATCGTCTGGAGGTCGACCACGGATTGACGGTTCCTCTGTCTCTGCTCTTCGGCGAGGTCGAGTCCTGGCCGGTCAAGGTTATCCCCTTGGCCGTCAACGTCATCCAGTATCCACCGCCCACCGGGAGGCGGTGCTTCAACCTCGGAAAGGCGTTGCGGCGAGCGATCGAGTCGTACGACGAAGACCTCAGCGTCCAGGTCTGGGGAACTGGAGGCATGAGCCACCAACTACAGGGCCCGCGCGCCGGATTGATCAACTCGCCCTTCGACAACGATTTTCTCGATCGGATCGTCGCCAAGCCCGATGAACTGGCCGACGTGCCGCACCTGGAGTACCTCAGAGAGGCGGGCTCGGAGGGAATTGAGCTGGTCATGTGGCTCATCATGCGCGGCGCCATGGGCGAGGACGTCAACGAGCTGCATCGCTTCTATCACGTGCCAGCGTCAAACACCGCGGTCGGTCACCTGGTCATTGAGCCACAGATGTCGAGCGCCGGAGAGTAGTGATGCGAGTGGCCGTGGCCGGTGCCGGCGCCTTCGGTCTCAAGCACCTCGATGCCCTACAACAGATCGAGGGCGTCGAGATAGCCGCCGTCGTGAGTCGACGTATCGACCAGGCGCAAGAGGTTGCCCAGACATATGGAGCGCCACTCGCCACGGACGACTTAGCCGACGTCCTTGGAGAACCGAGCATTGAGGCGGTGATCCTGTGCACGCCCACTCAGCTCCACGCCGAGCAGGCTCTCGCCACCATGCAAGCGGGCAAGCACGTTCAAATAGAAATCCCTCTCGCCGATCGACTGTCCGACGCTCTGGCGGTCGCAACACTCGCCGGTCACACCGGCCTTACCTGCATGGTTGGACACACCCGACGCTTCAACCCCTCTCACCAGTGGATCCACCAGCGCGTCCTTCGCAACGAGATACGGGTCCTGCAGATGGACGTACAGACCTATTTCTTTCGGCGCACCAACACCAACGCGTTGGGCCAACCGCGCAGCTGGACAGACAATCTGCTCTGGCACCACGCCGCTCACACCGTCGACCTCTTTGGGTATCAGACGCAGTCGCCCATTGAGGTCGCTCACGGCCTCGCTGGCCCCAACAGTCCAGACCTCGGCATCCCGCTTGACATGTCCCTCCAGCTCAAAGCTCGCTCGGGGAGCCTGTGTACTTTGTCGTTGAGTTTCAACAATGAGGGACCACTCGGAACGTTCTTTCGCTACATCTGCGACAACGGAACGTATATCGCGCGCTACGACGACTTGGTCACGGGCAACGACGAGGTCATTGACCTCTCCGGCGTCGCGGTGTCCAGCAACGGCATTGAGCTACAGGATCGCGAGTTCGTGGCGGCCATTCGCGAGGGCCGCGAACCGAACGCTTCGGTGAACCAAGTTCTTGGCTGCTACGAGACCCTCGACGCCATCCAGCGCGAACTCACTTAGTAGCGGTGGCGAATCGACGACCTTAGTCGTCGGGTGGCGAAGACAGCAGAGCCACCACCGCATCGCCCACCATGTTTCGGTACTTCGTACGCAGTTTGGCTGACATCAAGTCGCGACCGAAGTTCGCCTCGAAGGTATAGCGATTGTTCACGCGAAAGAAGCACAGTGAGCTTATGAACATGTGAACGTCCTTGGCGTCCATCTCGCGCTTCACCGACCCCTGGTCGCGTCCTTCTCGAAGGAGCTTTTGAAGCAGCGGGATGATCGGTCGCGGCAGCACGTCGATACCTTCCTCGCCGCCGACGAACCGGCCGCGATTCATGTTCTCGAGGCTGATGAGACGTGCGAAGTATGGATAGCCGTCGTGCAGGTCGAACGTGACCTTGCCAATCTGGCGAATCGCCTCTAACGGCTCGAGTCCTTGGACGCCGTAGCGCTCCACGGGCACGATGATCTGTTCGTACGCGTGCTGCAGGGCGGCGCGATACAGGCCTTCCTTGGACCCGTAGTAGTAGTAGATCATGCGCTTCGTGGTGCGAGTTGACGTGGCGATGTCGTCCACCCGCGCTCCGAGATATCCCTTCTCGGCGAACTCCTTGGTGGCGACGGTCAAGATGTCGCTTCGGGTACGCGCGCGGTCTCGTTGACGCTCTTTGACTGGCGCTACACCAGCTGTGGACGACTCACGCGTCTTCTCGTCGCTGCTCTTCATTCACACCCAACCCTCGACAATCGCCACGACGCTAACACGACGTCTCGAAGAGCCTTGTCCGTAACGAGCCCACGGAAGTCCGACTTTCTATGGGAAACCACGCCGGGCCTGAAAACAGAAACTCCCCCCAGAGGAGAACCTCTGGGGGGAGAGTTCTGCAGTCGACTAGTGCAGGCTGTACTTCACTGAGGCGCGCTTGCCATTCCCGAAGGCGAGGCTGAGCGTCTTGACCCCGGGGCGAGCGGTCGTTCCCTTGATGGTGATGCGAATCGTAAGGGACTTGCCGGAGTCCTTGGTTACGAGGCCAGTAAATCCGGGCACGTTGCTCGTGACCTTCGGGCGACCAGAGAAGTTGTAGCCGGTTACCGTCACGGTGGTGGTCTTCGCCCGCTTAACCGTACCGACGAGTCGCACGGCCTTCGGGGCAGACGAGATCGTCACGGTTGTCGCCGCGGAGACACCTACGGTGTAGGGGGAAGAAGCGGCCTTCGTAGCGGTCACGATGCACGTGCCGGCCTTAGTCGCGGAGAGCACGCCTGAGGTGATTGCGCAGCCCGTCGCCGTTCCGTTCACCACGGTAAAGGTCACCGCGCCAGTGCCAGATCCTCCCGTCGCCGCCAAAGTCAGTGGCGCGTCGAGGTAGCCCGACTTCGTCGTAATGGTCACCGTCGCTTGGGCTTGTCCGACGGATACCGTTGCGGTCGCGGGTGTGAGAGTCCGACTCGTGTCGGTCGCTGTGAGAACGCAAAGACCCGTAGTAGCAAACTCCACCGTGGTGAAAGTGGCCACTCCCGCCACTGCCGTTACGGGGACAGATGCAGCCAGGCAGGGCGAACTGATTGTGATGACATCGGTGTCGCCCGCTGTCGCACTGTCGACGTAACCGTTAGCGTCCTCAACTGACACCGCGAACGATGTGATCGCAGTACCTGTCGTGAGAACACTCGTCGGAGGAGCTACCGTAAACGCCACGTGAGTAGCCGTGCCACCACTCACGACAATGCCGGTACTGGTGGCGGGCCGAATTCCACTATTCGTCGTGTCTGTCGCGGTCAGGTAGCACGTTCCAGTTTGATCAAGGGTGAGTGCCGTGAAGGTCGCTACTCCGGCAACTTCAGACGCAGCGGCGGTGCCACCTAATTTGCACGAAGAACCCAGCGAGACTGCGTCCGCAGTGTCCCCTCCCGACGTGATCACGTTGCCGTACTGGTCTTCGGTCTTCACCGAGAACGAGGTCAACGCCACACCCGCGCCAGCGGTCGTCGGCGGTTCGGGGGTGAAACCTAACTGGTAGGCACTCGCGGGCGAGACGGTAATGGCGTTAGTGTTGACCGTTCCGGTACCCGCACCAGTCTCAGTTGCCTTGAGCGTGCAGGAGCCCGCCGTGTCAATCGTGATCGTGCTCGTGGCAAACGTTGCGTTTCCACTTCCATCCACAGTCGCGGTCAACGTTCCGGTCAGCGTACAGGTGGACGAAATTGTCATCGTTGCGTTCGTCGTCCCGCCCGCGACCACGATTTGTCCGGCCAGCGCAGTACCAGCGGTCGCCGTCGTAGGCGGCTGCGTCGAGATCGTAAGAGTGTCAGCGGCAGCTGGCAATACGCCGATTAACGCGGCGCCAGCCACAACCAACGCCGTGGCTACTCCACCTTTAACCAACCTCCCGTACAGTGAACGCCTGGCTCGAATTGCGTGCGTGTTCATGCCATCTCCCTTTAGAACGTCGTCATATCGCGATGCGCCGTAATTTGTGTTTACCAGGCACCAGGCGAAAGTCGGGGGCATTTGTCTTCCAATTGCGTTACGATCAAGCGCTTCTAACCAGCTTCACAATTTGCTATGCCCGCTTGTTCAGTATTTGTCAGGTTGTCAGGAGTTTTACGGGTGACTTGTGCAGGAGCGCACTTATCGTGCGACACACTTTTAGCCCGACGGTAGCG
>DATJUR010000186.1:0-3760 GCA_035502215.1 Acidimicrobiales bacterium
CGCGATCTTGGACCCGCGCACGAGGGTGCGCACGTGAGTCGCCTCCGCCTGGTGAGGCGACGCCTGTGGGGTGCGGGACGGTTCTTGCGTCGCGACAAAAAGGCGATGGTCGGATCCATCATCTTGTTCGTCTTGGTTGTCGTCGCGATTTTTCCTAGTTGGTTTGCCCATGACAATCCGGCGGCTGAGATCTACAAGCCAGCGGCGGGGCTCTCGTGGTCCCACCTGCTGGGCACGACTTCTTTCGGACAGGACGTCTACTCACAGTTGATCTACGGTGCTCGCCAGTCGGTGTTCATCGCCCTGATCGTTGGCGCTCTGTGTACGGTGGTCTCGGTGGCCGTCGGCGTGACGGCGGCCTACTCGGGCGGATTAGTAGACGACACGTTGTCGCTCTTCACCGACGTCATCTTGGTGATCCCCACCTTTCCTCTCATCATCGTGATCACCGCCTACGCCAAGGGCGCGAGTTTCTGGTTGATCGTCGCCGTGCTCGTCTTTACCGGGTGGTCGTACGGTGCACGACAACTTCGCGTCCAGGCGCTGTCTCTGCGCAATCGCGACTACCTGCTCGCGGCCCGGGCGCGCGGCGAGGCGAGTTGGTATGTCATCACCGTCGAACTCATTCCGCCCATGACGTCACTCATCGTGGCGAACTTTCTCTCGGCGGCGCTCTACGCGGTGCTGGCGTCGGCGGCCTTGCAGTTCATCGGTCTGGGTAACATCAACACCGAGTCGTGGGGGACCATGCTGTACTGGGCCCAGAACAATGAGGCGCTCCAGACGGGCCTGCCACTGTGGGCGCTCGCCCCGGGCATGGCGATCGCCCTGCTGGGCTCCGCATTGGCCCTGTTGAACTACGCCTTCGACGAAGTGTCGAATCCAGCCCTACGTCCCGTCTCGGAAAAGAAAATGCGCAGGCGAATGAAGAAGATCGAGGCCACCGCGTGAGCCAACCCATTCTCCAAGTTCGCAACCTCATGGTCGAGTACGCCACGCCAATGGGTCCGGCCCAGGCCGTAAGTGGCGTGAATCTCGACCTGGCCCCGGGCGAGTTCCTCGCCATTGTGGGCGAGTCGGGATGCGGAAAGTCCACCTTGCTCTTCGCCATCGCGCAGTTACTGACCTACCCGGCGAGCATTGTGGGAGGATCAGTCACCTTTAACGGCGTGGATCTGCAAACGCTCAAGGACGAAGAGCTGCGCCGGTACCGCTGGCGCGACATCTCGGTCGTCATGCAGAGTGCGATGAACGCACTCAACCCGACGCTGTCGATCGGGGCGCAGTTGGCCGACGCGTGTCGCGCCCACACAGACTGGGACGAGCAGCGCATCGCTCAACGCTCGGCAGAGGTCCTTGCGATGGTCTCCATTGACCGCGTCCACCTCAAGAGTTTTCCTTTCCAGTTATCAGGTGGCATGCGCCAGCGCGCCATGATCGCGATGGCTCTGTTGCTCGAGCCCAAACTGGTGATTATGGACGAGCCCACGTCGGCGCTCGACGTCGTAGCCCAACGATCGTTGATGCGTCAGGTGGAGGCGTTGCGCCACGAGCTGGGCTTCGCGGTCTTATTCGTTACCCACGACATGAGCGTGGTCTCACACTTCTCCGATCGTCTCGCGGTGATGTACGCGGGTGAGGTGGTGGAGCTCGACACCACGCGCGAGGTCTTCGATCACCCCCGACACCCGTATTCCCAAGGGCTCATGGAGGCGTTTCCTTCGCTGTTAGGGGAGTCCCGCCAGCTCACGGGGATCCCGGGAACACCGCCCGCGCTGGTAGAACCGCCGATGGGCTGTCTGTTCGCGCCGCGTTGCCCCTACGTGATGGACGTCTGTCGAGCCCTGCGTCCTGAGTTGATCACGAACGGTACGCGGGCCGTGCGCTGTCACCTCGTCAACGCGCCAGAGTCGTCATGAGCGAGGCGGTCTTGCGGGTGGACGGTCTGTCGCGACTCTTTCGCGTCGGGGGCTTTCGCTCTCGTGGACAGTTACACGCACTAGACGAGGTGACCCTCGAGGTGGCTCCGGGCGAAATCGTGGCACTCGTGGGCGAGTCCGGCTCAGGTAAATCGACCATCGCGCGCGTCTTGGCGGGCCTCTACAAGCCAACGCACGGAACCATTGTCTTTGAGGGTGTGGCTCTGAGCGGGCGAGCGAACCGCCGGGTGCGCGGGCGAATGCCCATGGTTTTTCAAGACCCCTTCGGTTCCATTAACCCGGTGCTGCGGGTCGGGCACAGCCTCTTTCGATCGCTCAAGTTGCACCGCCCCGAGTTGTCAAAGTCCGAGCGCTACGCCGAGGCCGTCGCCCTGGTGGAGCGCGTGGGCCTGCACCCGGGGGCCGACGTACTGAGGCGCTATCCGCACCAGCTCTCGGGCGGTCAGCGTCAGCGACTCGGTTTCGCCCAGGCGTTGGCCTCGCACCCGTCGCTCATTCTGGCCGACGAGCCAGTTTCCATGCTCGACGTGTCGATCCGTATTGGTCTACTCAATGTGATGAAAGACCTGCGCGATCGAGAGGGCGTCTCGCTGCTCTACATCACTCACGACCTGGCCAGCGCGCGCTACGTCGCCAACCGGATGATCGTGCTCTACGCCGGGCGCGTCGCCGAAGAAGGTCTCACTGATGAAGTCATTCGCTCTCCCCAACACCCCTACACCCAGCTGTTGATGTCCACCGCCCCTGACCCGAGGCTGCCGCTCGCGGTGATCGAGGGCGAGCGGGACCTTGGTGAGCCGCCCAAAGTGATCGACCCGGGCCCGGGTTGCCGCTTTGCGCCGCGCTGTCCTCTCGTGATGGAGATCTGTCGCACGACGGATCCAACCATGGTGACCCTTTCGGCGACTCACCGCGCCGCCTGTTTCGCGGTGACGGCGACGTGAGTTGGGCGGTTCTGCCGCGTCCGGTGTTTGGAGAGCTCCTCGCTGGAACCATTTCGTGGCGCTCTCCGCTGCGGGTCCACGTCGATCAGGACGAGTGGCGGCCCGTCATTCAGACGTTCGCCGCCGATCTTGCGTCGAGTGTCGGCTGGGAGATTGAACTCGTCGACACCAGTGCGGAGTGCGACCTCGATATTCGACGACTACTCGAGCTGCGCGACGAGCAGTACCAGTTGGTGCTGGCGAGCCCCTCGTCGATCGAGGCGGGTACGCCGGACGGTCTCTATCGTGCGCTCACTACGCTGCGTCAACTCGGTCCGGCGCAGTGGTGGTCGAGGACCACGGTTGAGCTCGACACGGCCCGGCTACCGTGTGTGGTTATTCAGGACGCCCCGCGTTTCGCCTGGCGCGGCGTTCACCTTGATGTCGCGCGTCACTTCTTTGGCGTGGACGTGGTGTGTCGACTGATTGACTTGTTGTCCGCGCATCGTATGAATCGCCTCCATCTGCATCTCAACGACGACCAAGGCTGGCGCGTGCAGATCCCGACCTGGCCCCGCCTCACCGAAGTGGGATCCCATCGACGCTCGTCGCCAATCGGCCACGAGCGCGACGGGATCGATGACCACGTGCCCCACGCAGGCTTTTACACCGGCGAAGATCTGCGGGTTATTCGAGATCATGCGGCCATGAGGTTCGTCCAGATCGTTCCCGAGATCGATCTGCCGGGGCACGCTCAGGCGGTGCTCGCGGCGTATCCCGCGCTCGGTAACACCGACGAGGAACATGAGGTGTGGACACGCTGGGGGATATCGGAGCATGTATTGAACGTGAGTTCCGACGCACTGGACTTCGCCGCTGACGTCGTGGCCTACGTGG
>DATJUR010000187.1:0-2241 GCA_035502215.1 Acidimicrobiales bacterium
CGACGGCGTGTACACGATGAGCCTGGTGATTCGCCTCCCGTTCCAGGGCGGTATCGGCGCCATCGAACACCACTCCGAGAGTCCCGAGGCCTACTTCGCCGCGACCGCCGGTCTACGGGTGGTGGCCTGCTCAACTCCCAACGACGCCTACTGGATGATCCAGCAGTCGATCGATCACGACGACCCCATTATCTTCTGTGAGCCCAAGAGCCGGTACTGGGAGAAGGGCGAGGTCGACCTCGACGGTCCGCCGGCCGGCCTCTTTGACGCGGTGGTGCGTCGCGAGGGTACCGACGTGAGCGTGATTGGCTACGGGGGGACCGTGAAGACGATTCTGCGCGCCGCCGAGACCGCAGCCACCGAGGGCGTGTCGGTCGAGGTCATCGACGCCCGAGGAATCTCGCCCCTGGATATCCCGACGATGGCCGCCTCCCTGGAAAAGACGGGGCGCCTCGTGGTGGTCCAGGAGGCACCGCACACCGCGTCGATTGGCTCAGAGATCGTGGCCGAACTCACCCAGCGCTGCTTCTACTCGATGCAGGCGCCGGGTATGCGCGTCAGTGGCTATCACGTGCCCTACCCTCCGACTCGCCTCGAAGAGGACTACCGCCCGAACGTTGATCGCATTCTGGACGCGGTCGACCACGTCATGGGGTTTGACCAGTGAGCGAAGAGGTATTTCTCCTGCCCGACGTCGGCGAAGGTCTGGTCGAGGCCGAGATCGTGCAGTGGAAGGTGGCGGTCGGCGACACCGTGAGCCTCAACCAGCCGCTGGTCGACATCGAGACCGCCAAGGCCACCGTCGAGCTGCCGAGCCCCTATGCGGGTACCGTCCTGGCTCTGCACGGCAAGGTCGGCGACGTGATGGAGGTGCACAAGCCGCTCATTACCTTTGACGTGGGCGGCGCGAGTTCACCGGCGACGGCACAGTCCAAAGAGACCCCGACGAGTGCGGCGATGGCCGAGAGCGAACTGGTCGAGCAGAGCCCAGCCGCCGTGGGCGAGGGTCGCGAAGCGGTGCTCGTTGGCTACGGGGTCGCCAACGAGGACGGAGTGGCCACGCGCAAGCATCGCCGAGCGGGGCGTACGGGCGCCCCGCCAAGCCCGAGTACTCCGGGCGTTGGCCCGACGCACACCCCGGCTGCCCCGAGCCTGGCTCCGCGCTGTACCCCGCCTGTTCGCCTGTACGCCAAGCAGCACGGCGTCGACCTTGCGACGCTGCGAGGCACGGGACGCGACGGACTGATCACTCGTGACGACGTCGACAGGGCGTTGAGTGGGGTGCCGGCACCATCGGCGCCCCGCGGCCGCGCCCCCAGCGGTCCCAGTGCGCCGTCGCACTTCGCGGGACGCGACATTGAGTCGTGGTCAACGGGCCCCAAGGAGGAGCGCATCCCCGTTAAGGGCGTGTTGCGCTCGATGGCCGAAGCGATGGTCCAGAGTTCGACCAGCGCGCCGCACGCCTCGGTCTGGGTGCGTTTTGACGCCACCAAGACCATGGAGTTGCTGGCGTCGCTCAAGAAGCAACCGAGCTTGGCCGACGTTCGTCTCTCACCCCTGGCCATCGTGGCCATGGCCCTGTGCGACGCGGCGCGCAACTACCCCGGGATCAACTCCAGCTTCGACGCCGCTGCGGGCGAAGTCATCGTTCGGCGCAGCGTGAACTTGGGCATCGCCGCCGACACGCCTCGAGGCCTGATTGTGCCGAACATTAAGGGCGCCGACGCCCTGGACCTGGTCTCGATGGCTCGCGCCCTCCAGGTGCTCGTGGACACCGCGCGTAACGGAACGACGACCCCGAACGACATGATCGGGACCACGCTCACCATCACGAACGTGGGGCCCTTCGGCGTGGACGCCGCGATGCCGATCCTGCCGCCGGGTACCGGAGCGATCCTCGCGGTCGGCCAGATCGCCAAGGCGCCGTGGGTCGTCGATGACGAGGTGGTTGTGCGCTACGTGTGTGAGATTGCGATGTCCTTCGACCATCGGATGGTCGATGGCGCGCTCGCGTCACGCGTTCTCCAACACGTCGCTAACTATCTGGGTGATCCCGCCGGCGCGCTCATCGCGGGCTAGGACCGTAGCGCCTCGAGCGCGCGATCGGCGTGAGTGTTCATGCTGACCTCACTGGTGATGACCTCGCGTACGTGGCGGTCGCGATCAATGACGAACGTGGCGCGCTTCACGCGTAGAAGGTTGAGGGCGCGCTTCACGCCGTAGTGCCGCGCGACGTCGCCG
>DATJUR010000188.1:0-11132 GCA_035502215.1 Acidimicrobiales bacterium
AGCCCAGCCCAAAGACCACGCCCACGGGATACATCTGCCACTCTTTGGTGATGGACTTCATCCACTTGCCAAAGAACCGAAACATCAGTCCACGGTTGTTGAGTTGGCGCTCGAGCTCCTCTTCGTCGTAGGAGCCATTGCGCATGGAGCGAAAGACCTTGACAATTCCCGCGAGAATGATGATGTTCAACAGGGCGATGAGGTACAAAAAGCAGGCCGAGACAATGGTGCCAAAGACGCCGCCGAACTGCTCAAGGCCCGAGCCGTTGTTCGAGACCGCTCCGTAGACCGCCTTTTCGGCAATGACGAGGCCACAACCGATGGCAATCACGATGGTGGAGTGTCCGAGCGAGAAGAAGTACCCCACGCTCAGGGGCCGCCGGGCGCCGGGTACGCCTTGGCGGTCGGCCATGAGCTTTCGCGTGGTGTTGTCGATAGCCGAGATGTGGTCGGCGTCAAAGGCGTGGCGCGAACCCAGGGTGTAGGCCAGGATGCTTACGCCGAATCCCAGTCCCTTGTAGTGACCCGGAACAACGAAGGCGACAAATATTCCGAATCCCAGCGCGTGCAGCAAGAGGATGGATCCGAACATCCACTGCGCGCGACGCCATTCGCCCGGCGAGAGCGAACTGCGCAGTCGCTGGCGTCTGGTGGGGAGGGCCTCGAGAGTCGACATCTAGCGCGCGATATCTGGATCAACTTGTCGTACGTGTCGTGTCACGGTCGCCCCCGATCGTTGCCGAAATCATGGCACAAATGAGAACTGGACGCAAGAACGAATTGGACGTATTTGATGGCTAAGGTGGGGCCGTGGTTCACCCGACCTCAGACTCCACCGATATAGCAATCCACCCTGACCCCGTCGAAGAGGTCCTGGAGTTGCTGCGAGAAAAGGGTGGTCGGGTCACCACGTCGCGCCGGGTGCTTTTGAGTTGTCTCTTCGAGTCCGGTCCTCACCACACCGCAGAAGAGCTGGCCGAAGAGGTCCAACGGATCGCGCCCGACGTGCACCTATCGACGATCTATCGGAACCTCGATGAACTCGAACGCCTCGGTGTCATCGTTCACGCACACCTCGGTCACGGTCCCGCCACCTACCATCTCGCGAGCGAAACCCACGGCCACTTGGTGTGTGAGGCGTGCGACGGGCAGGTGGAAGCACCCGAGGAGTTCTTCAAAGACCTCACGGCGGCGGCAAAGCAGACCTACGGATTCGTCGTCGATCCACGCCACTTTGCGGTGCTCGGACGCTGCGCCGGCTGCGTGGACGAGAAAGTCCTTCCCTAACGGTCGGCGTCGAGTTTGCCGATCAGTCGTGTGGGCGCGACGCACCGGTAGGCGTCCTCAAGTAGTTCTTCCAGTTCGTCTCGATCGACCGCGCCGTCGAGGCGAACTCCGAGCCAGCCCCGTGAACCCACGTAGGGGGGATAGAAGAAGCGTCGCGGATCGCTCGCAATGAGGGCGCCCTGGGCACCTTCGGGTGCCGCGCACCACAGGTGGGCGAAGGTGTGGTCGTGATGTCCCTTCATCCAAAGAATCGCGAACTGCGCACCGGCGAAGAACGCGGGCGCACCGTGACTGAGCTTCTCGGTGACTCCGGGAAGGGCGAGGCAGATCGCGCGAAGATCAGCCTCGAGTTTCTTGGTTGTCACGACTCGACTCTAGGGGTGCGAGTTGACCTCGTCGAGCCTCACGCCAGCACGGTTTCTCCTGTGCGCACCGGGAATCTTTCTCGTACCATGCACCTATGGAGACCCTGACCTTCCTCTTCACCGATATTCAGGAGTCGACGAAGTTGCTGCGCCGCATCGGCGGTGAGGAATACGCCGAGGTTCTGGTGCGTCACCACCATGTGATCCGCACGAGCCTCGTGGATTACGGGGGCCTCGAACAAGGCACGCAGGGGGACTCTTTCTTCGCCGTCTTCACGTCACCTAGCGCGTGTGTCAGTGCGGCGATCGCCATGCAGCGCCGCCTCGAGAGTGCCGAGTGGCCCGACGGCGCCCGGCCCCTGGTGCGCATGGGGATACACACCGGAGAGGCGTCGGAGCGCTCCACGGGACTGGTGGGCTACGAGGTCCATCGCGCGGCGCGCATCGCGGGCGTCGGCTACGGCGGCCAGATCCTGCTCTCCTCGGCCGCGGCCGGTCTGGTTGAGGACGTTCTCGCGCCCGGAGTGGGGTTGAGAGACCTCGGTTCACACCGCCTCAAAGACCTCGGACGCCCCGAGACGATCTTCCAGCTGGTCGTCGATGGTCTGGAGAGTAACTTTCCGCCACTGCGCTCCCTGGATAACCCGGAATTGGCGAACAATCTTCCCGAGTCGCTTACCCCCTTTATCGGACGCTCCGCCGAGTTGGCCGAGGTGCGTGAACTGGTGAACGCGTCGCGCTTGATTACCCTCACCGGTGCCGGTGGGTCCGGCAAGACTCGGCTGGGTCTCCAGGTGGCGGCTGAACTTCTCGACGGATCCGGCGAAGGAGTCTGGTTCGTGGACTTAGCTCCCGTCAGCGATGCTGATCAGGTGCCGGCTGTGGTCATCTCGACGTTGCAACTGCGCCACCAGCCCGAGATGTCCGCCCTCGACTCCCTGACGGCGACCCTCAGGGGCCAACACATCCTCATCATGCTCGACAACTGCGAGCACGTCATCGACGCCGTGGCAAAAATGGCCGACGTCATCGCGCGCTCGTGCCCCCGCGTCATCCTCATGGCCACCTCGCGAGAGCCCCTAGGCGTCGACGGCGAGCGGATCTACCGGGTCCGCTCGCTGACCTTGCCCGGAGACGAAGTAGAGAGCGTGGACGATCTCGCCGGCTCGGACGCGATCGAACTATTTGTCGCGAGGACTCGCGCGCACGACTCGACTTTCCAACTCGATGACGCCGCGGCGCCATTAGTCGCCTCGATATGTCGGCGCCTCGACGGCATACCCCTCGCGATCGAACTCGCGGCGTCGCGGCTGTCGTCGATGTCTCTTAAGGACCTGCACGAGCGCCTCGACCAACGCTTCCGCCTTCTCACGGGAGGCAGTCGCAACGCGCTGCCTCGCCAGCAGACCCTGGGGGCGATGGTCGCGTGGTCCTACGACCTTCTAAGCGAACCCGAGCGCGAGGCTCTGCGCCGACTGTCGGTCTTCGTGGGCGGCTTTGACCTAAGAGCTGCCGAGGCGGTCTGCGCCACCGGGTCCCTGGAGGTCTTCGACGTGGCGGATCTGTTGAGTTCGCTGGTGAACAAGAGCTTGGTGGGAGCCGAGCGCACCTCAACCGATCTGCGGTATCGGCTACTCGAGACGATTCGCCAGTACTCGGCGGAACAGCTCCTGCAGGTCGACGGGGAATCCGAAGCCCTGCTCTCGCGCCGACGTCACGCGGCCTACTTCTTGGACTTGTGCGAGTCAGCAGCACCGGAGCTCATCGGGCCCAATCAGGCGCTCTGGCTGCGACGACTCGACGTCGAATGGGACAACGTCCTCGCCGCGTTCACCCTGTTCTCCAGCGAGGATCGAGGCGCCGAGAAAGTACTTCGCCTTGGCGTCGCGTTGCATCACTTTTTCACAACGCGGGTCAACTCCACGATGATCCCCCTCATGCTCCAGTCCCTCGAGCGCGATGACGTTCCGGCCAAGCTCCGAGCCAACGCCCTTTCGGTAGTGGCTCACATCATCCTCATGACCGACTTCGGGGAAAGACCCGACGCCGCTGCCCGAGAGCTACTACGCGTCGCGCTCGATCTCTCGGAACAACTCGGGGACCTTATCGTCGAGTTCGAAGTTCGTCTTTGGATGGTCCTTGCGGCGGCGGCACTCGGCCTGGACGACGAGCGACGAGAGTGCGCCGAACGCGCAACTCAACTGGCCCGCAGTAGCGGCGATCCCCGCCACATCGGGCAAGCTCTGATCTTGGGGACCTACGGGGAGTGGGACGGGCACCAATTCGGCCATTCGGCCCTGCACACCGAAGCGCTGGCCCTGCTGCGCGAGGCCGGAGATCTCCAGTATGTCTGTACCGCTCTGATCTTCCTGTCGATCTCGGGGGGATTCGAAAGGGGGGACCTACCTTACGCCCGAGCAATTTTCGAAGAAGCCATGGCGATCGCCGAGGAACTGGGGTCGGTCTGGCACTCGCGTCTGCTCTGGACAAACTACGGGTTGGTTCTCTATCTGCTCGGCGAGGTCGACGAAGCCGAGCAGTTCAGCCGTCGCTCCCTGCTGACGTCGCGGCGCATCGGCGCACAACCAGCTATCACTAGTTGGATTGTCTTTACGATGGCCTGCTGTGCGACCAGTCGAGGCGATGTCGTTCGTGGCGCGCACCTAATCGGCGCCCACGACGCCCTCTTCGAGAGTCTTTCCGTGTCCAATCGGGGCTCGTGGTCCGCGATGGAGGTCGAGATGAGAGAGAAATGTCGCGAGTCGCTGCGTGAAGCGCTCGGGGACTCGGAGTACGATCGCTGCCTCGCCCTCGGACGTGGGCTCAGCCTCGATCGGATCGTTGACTACGCTCTGCGACGCGTCACACTCTGACTGACGGCTGCGTTTCCCCCCGCGCATTACCTGATCCGATCAGGATCTCCACATCACCTCGAAGACCGTGAAGTTTCCGCCCAGACCCTTGAGGGCCACCGAGCGCGGCACCGCGAGGGCAAAGGCGCCGCCGAGTTCCTGCTGAGTGGACTGGGACACGAGTATCTCGCCGCCGCTCGCGGCCCCCGAGATCCGAGCGGCGACCACGACGGTCCGGCCGAAGAAGTCGCCCCCTTCCGCCTTTGCATTTCCCGTGTGCAGACCGATTCTCGCCGGCACCGGAACCCCGGACCATCCGTCGGCGAAGGTTCTCTGAATGACTGACGCGCACGCCGCGGCCGACCCGGCCGCCGGGAACGCCAACATGAATCCGTCGCCTTGTCCCTTCACGACGGTGCCGCCGAAGACGGCCGTCTTTTCTCTCACGATGGAGTCGTGCCACTCGAGCAGCTCGAGCCAGCGATCTTCGCCGAGCGACTCCATAAGAACTGTTGAGCCCTCGAGGTCGGTGAAGACAATCGTCACCGAGCCGTCGGCCGACATCCCGGTCGTGGGCGGTGAGGCGTCTTGAACGAGTAACAAAAGCTCGTCGAGTGCGGTCGTAAGCTCGAGGCCCACCGCTTCTTCGTTGGACGTCGTGAAGGCAAATTGCATGTGCACGACCTTCCAGTACGCGCCCTCCTCGTGAACGATGATCGTGGATCTGGCGTCTCGGGGCTCCATATCTCCGAGAGCCACGCGATATCGAATGAAGATCCACCCGACGGTCCCCTCCTTCCACGCCACGATCTCCTCGACGTCAAGGTGGGCAGCCCCCAGGGTGGCCATTTCGATGAACTGGGCCTTGCCGACTGCCAAGATTGTCTCCGAGCCCTGCCACCACTCATCGGGATCAGGGCCGATGAACTGGGTACCGGGATGGTGGGCGATGGCATCAACGAAGTGCTCGTAGTCCACGAACCACGAGGGCAGCCATTTCTGAACGAACGCAACAAGTTCGGGCGCTGGTTCCATCGCCCGACACTACTCACGGCGCCAGGACGGGGTCGAAGTTACCTTGGCGTGCCTCCGAGGGGGAACGGCGCGCCTGATCGGCCCAGCCGGCTGAGATAGCCCATCCCCATGACCGCGGCCTCACAGCCCGTGGCCGCAAGTGCGTCAACGTCGGCGTCGTCGCGGACCCCGCCAGCGGCGACAACGAGCATGCTGCTACGACACGCCTCTTCGTAGAGGGCAAGGTCAGGCCCGCCCATGGTCCCGTCGCGATCGATGGCGGTCACGTGAACTCGCGTCACCCCGGCGCTCGCGCATCTCGCCAGAGCGCTCGCAAAACTCAGTCCCGTGTCCGCTCGCCAGCCTCGTACCGCGATCTGACCGTCTCGCACGTCGAGCGCGGCGACGAGCTGATCTCCTAATGCGCCCACGAAGGTCGCCAACGCTCGCTCGTCGGCCCACAGGGCGGTGCCCACGATCACGCGCTTAGCACCGGCGCTCAGGGCCGCGCGAGCGCTGGGCACGCTTCGAATTCCCCCCGACACCTGCAAGGCAACACCTGAGGCGGAGCGCCGGCACCGCTCGATCACGTCGGGTCGTATGGCCCCGTCGCGGGCCCCTTGAAGGTCCACTACGTGGACCAGGGGCGGGTTGGTTGCCACGATTCGCCCCATGAACTCCTCAAGCGGCGCCCGAAAGAGCACGCGCTCGTAGTCGCCCTGCTCCAGGCGCACGGCGTCGCCGCCGAGGATATCGAGGGCCGGGATGAGTTGCATAGTAGCGAGTTAGCATATTAGCATGCAATCATGACGAGTGGAAAGGTTGTGCCGGCCGACGCGAGTCCCGAGACCGCGTCGCGCTTCGATGAACTCATTGACGCCATCGCGCACTTGCGTGACCCCGACGTCGTGCGGGCGTTCCTGCGCGATTTGTGCACCTCCACCGAGCTCGACGCCATGGGGCAACGGCTTCAGGTGGCTCGCCTGGTCGATGACGGCGTGCCCTACCAGGAGATCTCGCGACGCACCGGTGCGTCCACCGCCACGATCACCCGCGTCGCCCAGTGGCTTCACCACGGTGAGGGTGGGTACCGCGCGGTGCTGAAGAGAGGACGACGATGACCCGCCGACTGACCATGGCCCTGCCGTCCAAGGGACGGCTACGAGAACCGTCCTGGGTGCTACTCGAAGCGAGCGGTGTCTCTCCCCAGGAGGCGGGCGAGCGGATGCTCCAAGCCCACTGTCGCAACGCGGACATTGACCTACTCTTCGTGCGAGCCGACGACGTGCCCGAGTACGTCCAAGACGGTGTCGTGGACTGTGGCATCACCGGTCTCGACCTGATTCACGAACGCGAATGCAACGTTGAAGTTCTGCTTCGACTCGGCTTTGGCGCGTGCTCGCTGCAAGCGGCGGTCTCGAATGAGGACAGCGCACGCGAGTTAGAGGATCTAGAGGGCCGACGTATCGCGACCTCGCACCCGCGTATCGCGGCGAAGGCGTTAGCCGATCGAGGCGTCAGCGCCGAGATCGTCGCGGTGGCGGGTTCCGTCGAGATCTCGCCTCGCCTGGGTCTCGCCGACGCGATTATCGACCTTGTCTCGACGGGCAGCACTTTGCGCACGAACGGGTTGCGCTCCATTGGCGTGTTGTTCGAGTCCGAAGCGGTACTGGTGGGACAGGTGAACGCGAAGGACTCCGAAGCGCGAAGGACGCTGACGACGGTGCTCGGGTCCGTCATCAACGCGCGGGCCAATCGCTACCTGCTCTGCAACGTGTCCAAGGATCGCCTCGATCAGGTCACGGCCATCCTGCCCACCTCCGGTTCGCCAACCGTGATGGACCTGGCGACGCCGGGTGTCGTCGCGGTGCACGCACTCGTTCCGGCCGCCGACATCTGGTCACTCTTGCCGCAACTTGAAATGGCCGGTGCGAGTTCGATCCTGACCCTGCCGGTCGAGCGGATGGTGCCGTGAGTTCTCCCGTGAAGACCGAGCGAACGTTCACGATCGAAGAAATCGTCACGTCAGTGCGCGAGGGCGGTGACAAGGCCCTCGTCGAGTGGTCCAAACTGTTGGACAAGACGACTTCGGACGCGCCCGAGCGGGCCGTTGCCTACGGAGACGTTCCCACCGCGGCCATTCTGGCGGCGGCGCAGAACGTTCGCACGTGGCACGCGGCCCAGCGACCCGCAGACCTCATGATGGAGGTCTCCTTCGGGGTCACCCTGGAGCGGCGATGGACGCCGCTGCGCTCGGTGGGCATCTACGTGCCCAAAGGTCTGATCTCGTCTCTGATCATGAGTGCAGTTCCCGCACAGGTGGCGGGAGTCGATCGCATTGTGGTGTGTACGCCGCCCGATGGATCGGCCGCCGTGGCCGCCACGGCGGCGCTGCTAGGCATCGACGAGGTGTGGGCGCTTGGAGGCGCTCAAGCGATCGCCGCCATGGCCTACGGCACAGAGTCGATTGCGCCGGTCGACAAGATCTTTGGACCGGGCAACGCGGCCGTGAACCTCGCCAAGCTCATCGTGAGTCGCGACGTGGCCATTGACTTGCCGGCGGGCCCGAGCGAGATCGTGGTCGTCGCCGATGACGGTGTTGACGAAGTGATCATCGCCCAGGAGATCGCGGCCCAGATGGAGCACGGCCCCGACTCGAAGGGCTACGTAGTGCGGGTGGGCAACGATCTGGAAGCCGCGCTCGACGAAGTAGAGGGGTACGCCGCCGAACACGTCTTCTTGCTCGGGGAGCGCGCGGAGTCACTGGCGCCGCGGATCCGCAACGCGGGGGCGGTGTTCGTCGGTCCCTACTCGCCCGTGCCGGCCGGCGACTACGCGACAGGCGGGAATCACGTCCTGCCCACGGGAGGCTGGTCGAAGTCGACGGGGGGACTGGGCCTCGAGGCATTCATGAAGACGGTCACCGTGCAGCGCGTAACCAAGGAGGGCCTCGAGCGACTTGCACCCACGATCGAGGCGCTGGCCGAACTCGAGGGTATGAGTGCCCACAAGGCGACGGCGCGCCGATGAAACCGACTGTGCTGGAGGCCTATCAGTGGCCGCCCTCGACCGATGCAATCGCCCGTCGCGTGGGCCTCGACCCGCGCGCGATCGTGCGTTTTGACGGCAACGTGGCGGCCGCCCCGCCACCGAGTGCGCGCCCGGCCGCCCTCGCGCGTGCCCTGGCCCAGGTGAACGAATATGAGCGGGGTCGCTATCTGCCCTTGCGTGAGGCGATCGCCGCGTTCCATGGACTCGGCGTCGAGAACGTGGCCATCGGAGCGGGTAGTGACGAGTTCATCGTCTTGCTCGCTCACATGTTCGCGACGGGCGGCTCGATCGCCACCGTGCCGTCGTTCTCCTATTCGATGTATCGCTACGCGGCGATCATGGCGGGTGCGAACGTGGTGGATGAACCCGAAGCCGCGGACCTGGTGTTCGTCTGTCGGCCCAATAACCCCACTGGAGAACTCTGCGAGATCCCCGACGTCCCCGGTCAGATCGTCGTGGATGAGGCCTACGCCCAGTACGCCGGGGTTGACGCGCTGGACCGGCTCGATGACGGCGTCATCATCCTGCGCACCTTCTCCAAGGCCTTCGGTCTCGCGGGCGCGCGCGTGGGCTACGCCCTGGCGGGGCCCGAACTCATTGAGGCAATCACGTCGCGCCAGGCGCCGCTGTCGGTGTCGTCGCTGTCGGCCGCACTCGCGCTCGCCGCGATCACCTCGCCCCTGGACATTACCGGCGCGCTCGATGAGCGCGAACGACTCTCGAGAGAGCTCGAGACGCTGGGGCTCGCGCCCCTGCGCTCTTACACCAACTTCCTGTTCATCCCGATGGACGACCCCGAGAAACTCGTCGATCAACTGGTGAACTATGGCGCGGTCGTGCGGGCGTACCCGGGCGGACTACGCGTGAGCGTGCGCGATCAGATCGACAACGATTTCCTGCTCGATGCACTGCGCGCCGTGCTCTTCGACACCCCCATGCCCGCGCAGTACCTGCGCTACGAACGCAACACCGCCGAGACACTTTTGAGCGTTCGCCTGCGCGTGCCGGGCGAGGGCCGAGTGTACGTCAACACCGGTTCGGGGTTCTACGATCACATGCTCCAGCAGCTCGCCTTTCACGCGGGTCTCGACTTGCGACTCGAGGGGGTGGGTGACCTCGAGACGGGCGATCACCACACCGTTGAAGACATGATGCGCGCCTTCGGCGAGGCCCTGGACCGCGCGCTCGGCGACCGCAAGGGCCTTACCCGCTACGGCGAGGCCCGAGTCCCCATGGACGAAGCGCTGGCGCACGCGGTCGTCGACCTCTCCGGACGCGCGACGGCAAAAATCTCGATCAGCCCTGACGAAGGAATGGTGACCCACGCGTTTGAGTCTCTGGTCCAGACGGCGCGCATCACCCTGCACGTCA
The DNA here is from genome assembly GCA_035502215.1 of Acidimicrobiales bacterium. Lineage (GTDB taxonomy): Bacteria > Actinomycetota > Acidimicrobiia > Acidimicrobiales > RAAP-2 > RAAP-2. The sequence continues at coordinate 9,941 of DATJUR010000188.1, forward strand.
CGTCCGAGGGACAGAACGCCCACCACGTGGCTGAAGGCGCCTTCAAGGCGGTGGGTCGCGCGCTGGCACAAGCCCTGACCACGAGCGGATCGCTGGTGCGGTCCACCAAGGGATCGCTGTGAGCACTGTCGTCGTCGTTGACTACGGTGCGGGCAACACGCGTTCGGTCTGCGCGGCGCTCACCCACATCGATCGCCGGAGCGTGGTGACGAGCGACCCCGAGGCGATCCGCAACGCTCAGAACGTGATCTTGCCCGGCGTAGGTGCGGCCGCCAGTGCGATGGCGCAGCTGAATGACACCGGAGCGGCCGACGCGCTGCGCCGCCGCTTCGACGATGACTTGCCGACCCTGGGTATCTGCCTGGGGATGCAACTCGCGGTCGAACGCAGCGAAGAGGGCGGCGGGGTGGAGGGGCTCGGACTCTTAGAGGGCGACGTGGTGCGACTGCGCGAGGGACGGGTGCCCCGCCTGGGGTGGTCGGTCGTCAAGCCGTGGGGCGACGCCTTCTACTTTGCTCACTCCTACGCGGTGCGCTCGCCTCGCGAAGTGGCCCGGGTCGGCGACGTGACGGTGGCGGTGCGTCGCAACTCGTTCTTCGGTGTGCAGTTCCACCCAGAAAAGAGCGGCCCGGCGGGCCTGGAGTTCCTCGACCAATGCCTCTCCCTCGCTTAATCCCTTGCCTGGATGTCGCGCACGGTCGCGTCGTCAAGGGCGTGAGCTTCGTCGACCTGCGCGACGTCGGCGATCCGGTTGAACTGGCCAACTACTACAGCCGCGGCGGAGCAGACGAACTGGTCTTCCTTGATATCGCGGCGACGCCGAGCGACACCGCGACCATGACCAGTGTGGTCGAGCGTGTGGCCGACGTGGTGGAGATCCCCTTTACGGTGGGCGGCGGCGTGCGCTCGGTGGAGGACGCGTCACGGCTGATCGAGTCGGGCGCCGATCGGGTGTCACTCAACTCGGCCGCGCTCGCCAACCCCGCGCTGATCAGCGCCATCGCGGAGCGATTTGGATCCCAGGCGGTGGTCGTGGCCATCGACGCCGGGGACCGCGTGGTCTACACCCACGGCGCTCGCATTGCCACCGAGGTCGAGACGATTCCCTGGGCCGTGGAAGCGTGTGCGCGCGGCGCGGGGGAGATCCTGCTCACGTCGATCGCTCACGATGGACACCGCAGTGGCTTCAACT
>DATJUR010000189.1:0-13401 GCA_035502215.1 Acidimicrobiales bacterium
AGTGGCAAGGCGTCCATCGCACGTTTCTCGGTCCACCACCACATCACCAGCTCCGAAGCGTGGGTGTGCGCCCTGTTGTTGATGGCTCTGTGCGAGGTGCTGGCGCGCCTCGGGATTCTTCAGTGGCGCCTCTACGAGCGCGAGCGCGCCCTCAGCCACGCCGCCTCGAACTAGCTCAAGTCCTTGTACATTTGCTGGGTCCCGACCACGTAGCCCGCCGCGTCGTAGAGGTGGCGGGCGACCTCGTTGTGGCCAAAGACGTTCAGGCCTAGTCGCGTGCCGCCGTGAGACTGGACGAACTCTTCGGCCGCGCGAAGGGTGGGTCGACCGAGACCGGTCCCGCGATGAGGTTCATCGATCACGATGTCAAAGATCCACCAGTCCGGTCCTACGCCGTTGCGCAGGCCCAGCCATAACGTGCCGACCTTCTCTCCCTCGCGCATGACGTTGAGGAAAAACTGGTCGTCGAAGAGTCCGCGGTGACGCGCGATATTCTCATCAGCCTCCTTAGACGAGAGGCCCGAGACCAGAAGGTCCTGGCGGTACTCCGCGAGCGTCCGCTCTACGAAGGCCTCGCGCTCGTCGGGTGTCTTATCTTCGAGCGTGAGGGAGATGTCGGACGGAGGCATCATCGCACGAGAAGGAGCGCAAATCCGTCGTACCCCTTGGCGCCCACCGTTTGGATGACGGTGCCGCTCAGGCGCGGATCACGGGCCGCGAGATCGAGGAATTCGCGCACCGCTCGAACGTTCGCGTCCGCGCTCGCTGCGTTCGCGACTTCGCCGTTGCGCACGACGTTGTCAGCGACGATGACGGTGCCCGGTCGGGATAGTTCGAGTGAGAGTTCCAGGTACTCCGGGTACTGATTCTTGTTGGCGTCAATGAAGATGAAATCGAAAGGCTCTTCGTGAGCGGCGGCGAGCGAGCGAAGCGAGTCCGCAGCGGGACCCACACGCACTTCGACGAGATGGGCGAGCCCGGCGCGCTCGAGGTTCGCTCTCGCCACCCGAGCGTGCTTGTCTTCGAGTTCGAGAGTAACCAAGCGCCCGTCGCGAGGCAGGGCGCGCGCCAGGGAGATCGCGCTGTATCCACCCAGTGTGCCCACCTCCAGTATTCGTCGAGCCCCACTGATCGTCGCGAGCAACTCAAGCATCTTTGCTTGGGTCGCGGACACCGCGATGTGCGGCAAGCCCGCCTCGTCGCTGTCAGCCTGGGCGCGGGAGAGCGCCGGGTCCTCCAGGGCGAACTCGGCGCCGATGTAGTCGTCTAGCGCTGCCCAGCGCTCGTCATCCATGTCGTCAGTCTTTCAGATCGCTCGGGGTCGCCCATTCGCCCCACAGGGAAGGCGACGACTCGTTTCCTGGACCGGGTTTTGGCGACTGTCGTAGTACCGTGAGGCGAACGAAAGAGGAGTCGTGGGCGCGAGACGGCGCGGGTTGTGGATTTTGTGCGGTGGCGTTACCCTCGGGCTGGGGCTCGTCGCTCCGGCCGGTGCGGCCGTGCACGCGTACTCGCGAACGACGCCTCAGAGCGAGCTCGTCGCCCTCAAACGGGTCCGTTGGACGACAAATGTCGCGGTTTCGATCGGTGACGGTTCCTGGACCTTCAAATCCGATGGCCTGCCGCCGTCGAACTTTGTCGCGACCAACTACGCCGTGCCGTCGAACCCCCTGGACGTGAGCGCCCAGGGGGCAACGATCCACGCTGCGGCGTCGGTGCTGAGCGATCAGAACTACGACTACACGTTGCCCCTCACGCCGAAATACTCCTCAACCACGACGGTGACGAATCAGGGACCGATCGGATTCTTGCTGGATGGCGCAGCCCTGTACAACCCGTACGAGGCGAATCACTCCACCGTGGCCACCTCGGATAACTTCGTGGCCACCGTGGGCGACGTCACTGCCTCGTTTCTCGACGACTGCGACGGCCACCCTGGCCCGGGCGGCCAGTATCACTACCACGGACTTCCCGCGTGCCTCGTGGCCTACGCGACCACGCACTCCACCCAACAGGTGACCTCGGTGACCTCGTTGGCTGGGACGACGACCCCCGCGGTTCAAGAGGTAAACGCCGCCGCGAGACGTCCGGTGATTTTGGGCTTCGCCTTCGACGGGTACGGCATCTACGACGACGTCGCGATGAACGGATCGATCGTTCCCGTCTCCAGTCTGGATCGTTGCAACGGGATCTTTTCCCCCGTGCCGGGGTACCCCCACGGCGTCTATCACTACGTGCTCGAAAACGTCAAGGGATCGAGATCGTCGATCGGCTGCTATCACGGAGTGGTCTCCTCGGCGTATACGCGCGCCTTGGAAGATGATTTGTCGGGCACGGATTCGGCGTCGGTGGGCGCGCCACCTCCGCGCACGCGCCTCGAGAGCGCCCGAAGCTTGGCGGCCAACGTCGACGAGGACAATATCCTCGTGGCGATGCTGCGCCTGCGGCCATGGAGCCACGACTGCTGATCGACCCGAAAGGGTGAAAGCGACGCGGCGTGTCCGCGCTGCTGTGCGAGTGGTGGAAGTGGCCGCCCTCACTGATACCCGAAGAATGAGGAACGCTTCGCTAGTGTCGTTTGATGCCCACGGATCGTTACTCCCACGGCCATCATGAGTCCGTCCTGCGGAGCCATCGTTGGCGAACCGCTGAGAACTCTGCGGCCTTCCTCCTGCCTCACCTGCGCCGTACCATGAGTGTCTTGGACGTGGGGTGCGGACCGGGCAACATCACCGCGGGACTGGCGCGCAAGGTCGACCACGGTTCGATTGTGGGCGTCGACATCGAGCCGAGCGTGATCGATATCGCCAACGTCGAACAGTCCGACAAGGCGGCGAATCTGAGCTTCCAAGTGGGTGACGTCTATCGCCTCGACTTTGCCGACGAACACTTTGACGTCGTCTACGCCCACCAACTCCTCCAACACGTTGGACGACCCGTCGCTGCGCTACAAGAGATGCGTCGAGTTCTCAAGACGGGCGGGCTGCTCGCCGTGCGTGATGGCGACTACGGAGCTTTCGCGTGGTATCCCGCGGATGCGGTCCTGGATCGCTGGATGACGCTGTACCACGAGCTCACGACTCGCAACGGGGCCCAGGCGGACGCGGGGCGTCGCCTCAAGGCCTGGGCCCGCGCGGCGGGATTCGAGTCAGTTACCGAGTCGTCGTCCAACTGGACGTTTCAGAGCGACGAGGAGCGAGCTTGGTGGGGCGGACTCTGGGCCGACCGGGTTCGCGAAAGCGAGTTTGCCGCTCAGTGCATCGAGTACGGACTGAGCGACCTCGATGAACTCGAGACCATCGCCGAGGCGTTCCTGCGCTGGAGCTCTGATCCCGACGGCGTCTTTCTGGCGGTCAACGGTGAGGTTCTCGCTCGGCGCTAGTCCACGTGGCGTCGCCACACGACGAGATCGCCATCGTTTCGGTCTCGACGCTCGCCCACGGCCTCGAAGCCCGACTTTCGTAGCACCGCCTGACTCGCCAAGTTCTGGGTGGTGGTTTCGGCGTACAGATCTAAGGACCGACCGGCGAGAAGCGTGAGCAGTTGCGCGAGCGCAGAACTGGCCACGCCCCGACCCCACTGGCTTCGCACGACGCCATAGCCAATCTCGGCCACGTTGTCCGGCGACGGCGCCCCCTTGAATCCAATGGTGCCCGCGACCACCCCGTCAACGAGGATCAGCCATGAGGCTGCCCAGGGCTCGTGAGAGTCGGCGTCGAAACGCGACATTTGGAGTCCCGCGAGATCACCCTCACTGGGAAAGTCGTCCGCCCAGCCCGACTCGGGACGATCGCCCTGGGCGACCGCGCGCACGATCGCTTCATCGGCTTGGCGCAAGGCAACCCTGGGAGCAGACATCCGCTACAGTCTCGCCGATGTGGTGAGGCCGCATCGCGGCGCCTGACTCTACGGCCTGCTCGATGGACCTGCCGTAAAGTGGGGGTGTCTCGCTTGAATGTGCTCGAGACCCTGGTCGGCCCTAGTAGAAACGACACCTGATGCGCCACCCCGACATGGACGTCGCCGCCAGCCCCCTCGAGTTGATTGGCCATACCCCGATGGTGCGCCTGGGCATCCTGGCGCGCGACATCGGCTGCGACGTCCTGGCCAAGATGGAGACCACGAATCCGGGCGGGAGTTCGAAGGATCGCCCCGCGCTGTCCATGATCCTGGCCGCCGAACGCGACGGTCTGCTACAGCCGGGCTACACGATCATCGAGCCCACCAGCGGCAACACCGGTGTCGGCCTCGCGATCGTGGCGGCCCAGCGCGGCTACAAGTGCATCTTTGTCATGAGCGACAAGATGGCCCCGGAGAAGATTGACGTCCTGCGGGCCTACGGCGCCGAGGTCGTGGTGTGCCCCACGGCGGTCGCGCCCGAGGACCCCGACTCGTACTACTCGACTGCCGAGCGTCTCACGAAAGAGACCCCGAACTCGTTTCGTCCCGACCAGTACTCGAATCCCAACAACCCGATCGCGCACTACGAGACAACGGGACCCGAGATCTGGGAGCAGACCAAGGGACACGTGACCCACTTCGTCGCCGGTGCGGGCACCGGGGGGACCCTCAGCGGGGTCGCGCGCTACCTCAAAGAACAGAACCCGGCGATCCAGGTGATCGCCGCCGACCCGCAAGGCTCGGTGTACTCCGGCGGAGCCGGTCGGCCCTATCTGACCGAGGGGGTAGGCGAGGACTTCTGGCCCGAGAACTACGATCCTGCCCTCGTCGATCAGGTCATCGCGGTGAGTGACGCCGACGCCTTTGCGATGGCCCGGGAGATGACCCAGCGCGAGGGACTGCTGATCGGGGGCTCGGGTGGGACCGCGGTGGCAGCGGCCTTGCGCGTGGCCCGTGGTTTGAGCGATGAGTGCGTCGTGGTCGTGCTCATCCCCGACTCGGGCCGGGGCTATCTCTCGAAGGTCTTCAACGATACGTGGATGACGGACTTTGGGTTCTTGCGCCCGCACGATGAGATGGACGTGGGTGACGTGCTGGCCGACAAGATCGAGCGCCAAGAGAGTTCGCTCGCCGACCTGGTACTGGTCACCGAGGAGACCCTCGTACGCGACGCGATCTCGCTGATGCGCGAGAAGGACGTGTCACAGCTCCTGGTCACCGTCACCGACGAACTGCCTCTGGCCGCGAAGGAAGTATCAGGTTCGCTCAGCGAGCTGGGACTGCTGGAGGCGACGACGCGCGATGAGTCGGTGCTGGATCTTCGCGTGAAGGACATCGCGGATCCCACACTGCCGATGGTGGGCGTGGGCATGAGCGTAAAGGAGCTGACGAGTCGTCTGGCCACGACGGCGGGGGTGCTGGTGCTCGATGGCGGCCACCCCGTCGGCGTGCTCACGCGCAGTGATCTGCTCAGTTATCTCGAGCGGAGGAGGTCGTCATGAAGGGCTTTAATACGCGCGCGATTCACGTCGGATCCGAGCCGGACCCTTCGACGGGCGCGGTGAATCCACCCGTGTACCTCACTTCGACCTACGCCCAGGACGCCGTGGGCGTCACTCGCTTCTCCGACTACGCCCGCGGCGACAATCCCACCCGCGCCGCGCTGGAAACCTGTCTCGCGAACCTCGAGGACGCCCAGTTTGGTGTCGCCTTCGCCTCGGGTCTCGCCGGTGAGGACGCCCTGTTGCGCACCCTGGCGCCGGGGGATGAGGTGATCATGGGCCTCGACGCCTACGGCGGGACGTATCGCCTGCTCACTCGCGTGTTTGGAGCCTGGGGGATCCGGGTATCCACCGTGGATCTGAGCGACGCCGTCGCCCTCGAGTCGGCGTTTCGCCCCGCAACCAAGATGCTGTGGGTTGAGACGCCGAGCAACCCGATGTTGAACGTGGTCTCGATCGAAGTGTTGGCTGATCACGCCCACTCCCACCAGGCGTTGCTCGTGGTTGATAACACGTTCGCCACTCCGTACCTGCAGCGACCGCTCAATCTGGGAGCCGACGTGGTCGTGCACTCGACGACCAAGTACATCGGTGGTCACTCCGATGTGATTGGCGGTTTCGTTGCGACCAACGACGAAGACGTCGCGACGCAGTTGAAGTTTCACCAGTACGCCATCGGCGCCGTGCCCGGTCCGCTCGACTGCTATCTACTGCTGCGCGGGGTCAAGACCCTCGGCGTGAGGATGGATCGGCACTGCGAGAACGCTCGGGCCATCGTTGAGTTCCTGGTGAATCACGACTCCGTCGAGGATGTCTACTACCCAGGCCTCGCCGGACACCCGGGCCACGAGGTGGCGCGCACCCAGATGCGCGACTTTGGCGGCATGATCAGTTTCACGGTGCGCGGCGGCAGTGACGTCGCGCGCAAGGTCTGTGAGTCCACGAACGTGTTCACGCTCGCCGAGTCGCTGGGCGGGGTGGAGAGCCTGATCGAGTTGCCCTCGGTGATGACCCACCTGTCAACGGCGGGCTCGACGCTGGAGCCGCCGGACAACCTGGTGCGCATCAGCGTGGGGCTCGAAGACCTCGAGGACCTGCTCGAAGACTTGGCCAACGCGCTGGCACTCTAAGTGTTGTCGAGCATCGAGAGCGACAGGTCCCAGAGCCTTTGGGCGTTGTCCCCGTCGAGCGCGTAGGCGCTGACGCCCCCGCCAAAGGGTTCGGGTTCGGCGGTGACGCGAGCCTCTTGGCAGTCCTCGAAGTAACGTCCGCCGATCCCGTCAACTAGCGGGGACCCCGCGAGGAAGACCGACGTCGCGGCTCCTTGCTCGACGGTCTTGCGCAGTTCCTCGGGCGTCGACATGCCACCGGTGTAGCGCTGCAGGCGCGTCGCAATAGCCCCGGGGTTGAGCGCATTGGCCACAATGTCCTCGTGAGCCCAGCGTCGCGTGATCTCCACCGCGTGCAGGACGTTGGCAGTCTTGGACTGCGCGTAGGCGAGCCAGGGGTCGTAGTCGCGATTTTCAAAGTCGATGTCGCCAAAGTCCACCGGCGAGAGGTGATGCGCGCTTGAGCTCACCGAGACGACGCGCGCTCCGTTCGGTGCCGCCGCTAGAGCCTGGTGCAGGGCGACGGTGAGCGCGAAGTGCCCGAGGTGGTTGGTAGCGAACTGAATCTCGTGGCCGTCAAAAGAGAGTTCGAGTTCGGGCACCGCCATGATCCCCGCGTTGTTCACGAGAATGTCAAGTGGGCCGAGCCAGGTGGCGGCAAGGTTTCGAAGAGAGATCTCTTCGGTCAGGTCTAACTGGACGACCTGGACCTTGGGATTACCCGACGACAAGACAATGTCGCGCGCGACGAGACCTCCCGCTTCGATGTCGCGTGCCGCGATCGTGACCTCCGCCCCGGCGTGCGCGAGTGCGCGCGCGGTCTCGGCGCCGATACCCGAGGCACCACCGGTGACGATCGCCCGTTTGCCCGACAGGTCCACGCCGTCTAACACCTCGAGGGCGGTCGTCGTGCGGGTGAACGGTGAGGTGACGTGGGCCATCTGCAGGAGTGTAGGAGGAACTGGGCGTTATCCGATTCGTTCCTCCAGGCGTGAACGAAGTTGGGCCCGATCAACTCCCATCGAGCCCAGCAGCACCGCGGCGGGGTCCGGCTCAGCGTTTTCGAGCAGCGCGGACACCGCTCGCAGCGCCGCGTAGGAGGGCCGACGGCGTGGGCCCTGTCGGGTCTGCTCCAGGGCGCGCTTGGCGTTGGGCGACATCTTCAGTCGGTTCTTGACCACCACCCTGATCGACGGCCGCGCCGGGATCGGTCGCTCCACGTAGCGCTGGGGCGCGGGCGTGTCGCGATACCCAAAGGCGACGAGCGCCTCTCGGTCCAGCGCGTCGAGAGACTCGCGAGCCTGTTGCGGCGTTATCCCGACGACCTCGGCGACCTCGGGCTCGCGCAAGAGTGCGATGAGCAGTAGGTCGGTTCCGATCTGGTGGGCGCCGATGCGATCGGCTTCGGCGCGCGCTGCGAGGAATGTGCTCCAGGGGTGGTAGTCGGTGGCGGTGTCACTCATGGTCGCTCCTTGGAGTACTTGGTGTGAACGGACTGTCGGGTGACCCCCAGGGCGTCGCCAATCTGTTGCCAGGACCACCCCCGCTCGCGCGCCGCCTTCACGTGCGTGGCCTCCACGCGCTCGGCGAGTCGTCGCAGTGCCTGGGACGCTCGCAACCCAAGTGCGGGATCGTCGGAAACGGCATCACGCAAGGAATCGTTGATGTTCACGGTGTCAGTCTAGATTGACACCCCCTATTTGTCAAATTAATTTGACAGGTGTGACCTCGTGACTAGGGTGGTGTGGCGTGTTCGCCCAGGAGGTGCGCGGTGGGACACAACAGTGAGTGAGACAGTGTGTCGGCCCGCGGGCGACGACGACTTATCGACCCTTGCGGCGCTGCGATACGAGTGGCGCGTGAGCGAGAAGGGTGAACACGGACTCGATGAGTCAACATTCGAGCGTCAGATGATCCAGTGGATGACTGATCATCGTGGGACGCACCAGGGATATCTCGCCGCACGCGACGGGCTCGACATCGGCTGCGCGTGGCTCTGCGTCATCGACCGGGTGCCGGCACCGGCGCAGTTCGTTCGTCAAGCCGGCCTCGTCCAAAGCGTGTACGTGCGCCAGAAGTTTCGTAACGAGGGCGTGGGCTCCGAGCTGATCCGATTCGTCATCGAACAAGCGCGCCTGATGGGCTTGTCGTACCTGGGGCTACACCCGTCGGAACGTTCGGTCCCGTTCTACGAGCGCCTGGGCTTCGCTCGGTACGGGCGAGCACTGGAGCTGCACTTCTAGTCGACGTCGCTCTTGTCTTCGATCTCCCACGCGTGATCCACGATGTGCCAGGCGCAGCGACGAATGGCGTAGGCGGCCGGCCACTTGGCTGCATGGGTTTCGGCGCGCAGCGTGGTCACGACCACGTCACGCTGTTCGTCCCAGGGCGTGCGCGGTGCCACGCGGTAGCCAGCGCGCGAACAGTAGTGGCGTTCGGCCTCGCGCACGTGGTCGACCACTGCGTCGCGATCTCGCCCCCCGCCTCGAGGACCGCGCCGCAGCGTGGCCGGCGCGTGATCGACGACGTCATCGAAGTAGTTCCAGCAGTCCTGGAGGATGGCGATCTGTCGCGAGAGCTCCTCGGGCGCGAGCACTCTCTCGTCGAAGGGTCCCCGGGCGTCCGGCGCTCCGAAGTCCGTGGTCGCGTTGCCCGTGAGGGTGGCGACGACCTGCAGGTTTCCCGCGCGAAAGGGAATGGAGGGAATCTTGGCGTAGCGCCTGCGGTAGTCGTCGAGCGCCTCAAGGGCGAGCTCGGCGGTCTTGGCTCGACGGCACCACCCGGGCCAGTCCAGGGAAACGGCGAACACCGAAGTCTTACCCTGCTCTAGGTACACCCGCGACGCCGCCACCGTCCTCCTTCTCGACGTAAGTTAGTCGCTCGGTGTGGCTCCTGGGCCGCTACAGCGAAGCGGCGAGGCACGACGCATTCGCTAGTGCGCGTCGGCCCACGTCTAAGTAGCTGGCTCGCTCGGTGAGACCGAGTGAGACCATCATCAGACCCAACAGCACGGCCCAGCCGATCGAGCGCCACTGCGTGGACTCATCGACGGCGCCGTAGGAGGAAAAGAACGCGTCGAGGTGGGCAAAGGGCAGCGTCAGCAGTCCCCCCGCGAGGTCCGTGGCGGGGTCGCCAGCGCAGAGGTCGCCAAAGTCAACGACACCGACGAGTTCGGCTTCGCGAAAGATCATGTTGCCGGGATGAAAGTCGCCGTGGATCCATCGTGGGGCGTGAGGCCACGGCGGCGCGGCGCAGGCACGGCGCCACAACTGGAGTGTCTCGTCGATATCGACTTCGCCCCCCAATTCCCAGATCCGTTGCTCGGCGTCGGCGCTGCGCTGGACAAGCGAGACGCTGCGCCAAGGATTGAGGGGGGCGCCACTCGGTGCGACGCGGTGGAGTTCACCCAGGAACGTGGCCATCGTGCGCGCCGCGAGGTCATCCACCACAAGATCCATCTCGTCACCCGGCTCACCGTCAATCCAGTGTCCGATCAGCCAGGGCCAGGCGAAACGTTCGCTGGGGGATCCTCTGAGGAGCGGAGCGGGGGTGCGAAGGCTGAGTCCCAGGGCGAGGTGATTCAACCAGGCGATTTCGTTCTCGATTGCAGCGACGGCCGCTGCGCGTCGGGGTAGTCGAACGACGAGATCGTCTCCCAGCCGCCACAAAAAGTTGTCGAATCCCTCACCGATGTGCCAGCACTCACGTTCGCCAATCTCGGGAAACTGTTCGCGAACGAGGTCTCGTACCAGTGACTCGTCGACGAGCATCTCGGCGTGGGGCCAACTCACGACATAGAAACTACGGTGTCGTGCCCAGTGAGGTTGAACCTGCTTCTAGGCACGTGAAGTCGGGGCCAACGTCAGTTCCCAGACGCTGCAGTTGCCCACCGCCATCATCACCAAACCAGCCAGGGGTGTGTCGTCGACGTAGGCGTGCAGCGCACGGATGGCGCCGCCGTGGGTGACCACGAGGAGTCCTGGGGCGTCGCGCACCTCGGCCAGAAAAGACCCGACGCGGGTAACGACGTCGCGAAATGACTCACCGCCAACCGGCCGGGCGTCCGGATCGACGAGCACTCCGTCGACAATGCCGCTGGCCTTGGGATCCAGCAGTCGCAGGGGCTGACCCTGCAGTGAGCCAAAACAGCGTTCGCGCAGGCGAGGGTCCTCGCTCACCGAGAGATCCAGGGTGGCCGCGATGATCTCGGCGGTTTGTCGCGCACGTCGCAGGTCGCTCGTTATCACCCGGCTAAACCCCAGTGATTTCAACGAATTTCCCACCGCGAGCGCTTCACGCTGACCGAGACGGGTGAGCACCGCGTCGTCATTTTGACCCTGGATCAGGTTGAGCTCGTTCCAGGTGCTCTGTCCGTGGCGCACCAGGGTGATACGGGCGCCGGGCCCTCGTGAGGTCATGTCCGCCACGTTAGTAAGCCTTGATGTGGCTCCGGTTCGACCAGATTGGCCCCCATGGGGCCGCCATTCGCGCCGCCAAGAGATTTATTCACAGGAATATCCAAATGATTCCTGAGAAGAACACACGCCAAATTTAGATTCTTCTTTAAAGAATTGGCAAAGACGTCGTTACGATAGTTTCCGTGACATTGACCCTGCCTCAGCGAAGTTCCAAGCCCCGTACCAGCGGCCTCACAATGATCATCGACAAGGGTCTGCCGACTCGTCAGTTCGAAGACCTGATTGCTAGCCACAGCGTTCACATTGACTTCGTCAAATTCGGGTGGGGGACGTCGGTGGTCACCAGCGACTTCCAGGCCAAACTCGACATCTTGAAGAACGCGCACGTCGACTTCTACTTAGGCGGCACGCTGTTTGAAAAATACGTTCAACAGCACCGCTTTGAGGAGTTTCGCGAACTCTGCGCTGCCTACGGTTGCGGCTTTGTCGAGGTGTCCAATGGCACCATTGACCTGACCAACGACGACAAAGCCGAGTACGTCAAGCGGCTCTCGGACGACTTCTTTGTGGTGTCCGAAGTGGGCTCGAAGGACCAGGAGGCGTCTGACCTGATGGCGCCCAATAAATGGGTGAGCTACATCAATGCGGACATTGAAGCCGGGGCGGTGCTGGTGACCCTAGAGACCCGCGAGGGCGGCAAGGGCGGCATCTGCCGTTCGAACGGTGAGCTGCGCTACGGACTGATCGAAGAGATCCTGTCGTCCAAGATCGACTACGCCAAACTTCTCTTCGAGGCCCCGTCAACCGAACTCCAGACATACTTCGTGCGGCGCGTTGGTCCGGACGTTAACCTCGGCAACATTGCGACTACCGACGTCATCCCTCTAGAGACCATTCGCCTCGGCCTGCGCAGCGAGACACTCCTTGACTTTGAACCTGGCTCTTCCGACGACTTCTAATCATGAGAGAGAGTCGTGACGTATTTCACCTCGCCATCCCGGCCTACGACCTTGACCAGACGGTTGAGTTCTACGTCACCAAGTTGGGCTGCAAACTGGCGCGGCGCTACGAGGACCGCGTAACGTTCGACTTTTTTGGGGATCAGTTGGTCTGTCACCTCAGCGAAGCTCCGCCCGAGCGAGTTTCGATGAGTGAACTGCCCATGTACCCCCGCCACTTCGGCGTGACGTTTCGCGAGCAGGGCGACTTTGATCGCCTCTACCAGCTGTGTCACCAGCGCGAAGTCCCGTTCTTCGCGGACGTTAGCCTTCGCTTCGAGGGTCGAGTCGAGGTGCACCAGACCTTCGTTGTGTGCGATCCCTCCTCGAATCTTCTCGAGTTCAAGCATTACACCGACCCGCGCATGATGTACTAAGCGCAGGGTCGATGGAGCCCTCGACGGACCCCCTGCTCGCACTCGTTCGCTCTCAGTCACGCGAGCGCCGAGACGCGCCCTACCTGCTTGACGCGCGCTCGACGCGGGTGGTGACCTACGAACAGATGAGCGAGAGCGTCGATCAGTATCGACGTACCCTGCGCTCGTGGGGTCTCTCCTCGGGCCAACGGGTCGGACTCGTGATCGCCGATCCCGTGACGTTCGCCCAGTGGTATCTCGCCGTCATCTCGCTTGGCGCGTGGGCGGCGCCTCTGGACCCCACGCCCGGCGCACTCGCGTCGTCGAGCGTGCGAGCGAGCGCCCTCGGTGTGGTCTTCGTCGTCAGCGATCGTCCGCGCCCTGCGGAGGGCACTACCAGGTGGATCGAAATGAACTCGCGGATGCTTCTGATGGGGCTCACGCCCGAAGAAGAGGATCCGACGCCTGGGGGACTACTTCTCTCATCGTCGGGAACGACCGGTGCACCCAAGGTGATGGCCTTGGGTGTGGAGCAGTTGTTGGCGACGGCTCGGCTCATCGCCACCCATCATCGCTTCACCACGTCTGATCGAGGCTTCAATCCTCTGCCGCTGTGGCACGTCAACGCCGAAGTCGTGGGCCTGTTGGCAACCCTTGTCGCGGGCTCGTCGTTGGTGTTAGACGAGCGCTTCCACCGGACCGGCTTTTGGAAGCTCGTCAACGAACTCGACGTCACCTGGATCAACGCGGTGCCGGCAATCATCTCGCGTCTGGCCGCGCTGGATGGGGGCGAATCCCCCAGCGCGCGCATTCGGTTCATTCGTTCGGCGTCGGCGCCGTTGGCGCCGTCGCTGTTTGAGCGCTTTGAGGCGGACGTCGGCGTACCGATCGTGCAGTCCTACGGGATGACTGAAGCGGCGAGCCAGATCTGTGTCTCGCCGATCGACGAGGTCCGCAAGGCGGGTTCGGTCGGTCGGCCCGCCGGGGTCCAGGTGCGGGTGCTCGCCGAGGGCTCCGAGGTCGGCCCGATTGAGATCCGGGGCCCGACTGTCATTACGAGTTACGAGAGCCCGGGCTACGAGGCCCGATTTGATAAAGACGGGTGGCTGCGCACGGGG
>DATJUR010000190.1:0-3715 GCA_035502215.1 Acidimicrobiales bacterium
GACGCACCGAAACCCAACAACAGGGCCACGTGATGTACTTCACGCACGTCGCCCGCTTCGATGATCAGTGCTGCGCTGGTACGCAGGCGTTCGGTTACGAGTCGATGGTGGACCGAGGCGGCGAGCAACAGGCTCGGTATCGCGGCTTGAGTAGATGACACTCCTCGGTCGCTCAGTATGACCACATTCACGCCGTCGCGCACACACCGAACGACCTCATCGGTCACGGTGTCAATGGCGCTCGCCAAGCGCTCGGCTGCGCTGTCGTCACCCTCGACGCGAAACAGTCCGTCGACGCTCGCGGTTCGAAATCCCTCCAGGCCGGTCTGCTCTTCGATGTAGCGAATCTTTGCCAGCTCGCGCACGCTCAGCACCGGCGAGGGCAGCACAATTTGGTGACAGTGCTCTTCGCTCGCGCTGAGAAGATTCTCCTCTCCCCCGATGACCACGCGAGTCGACGTGACCAGTTCCTCGCGGATGGCGTCGAGCGGCGGGTTCGTGACCTGGGCGAAGAGTTGAGTGAAGTAGTCGAACAGCGATCGTGGCAGGGCGGATAGGGCCGCCAGCGCGGAGTCCGACCCCATAGAACCGACGGGCTCCTCGCTGACTTGAGCCATATGGCGCACGATCATGCGTAGGTCTTCTTCGGAGTAGCCAAAGCTTTTCTGGAGGCGCACCACCGAGGCGTGCTCCGGGGTCAACGCGTCGGGCGCGTCGATCTCGTCAAGGGAGATCTGGTGACGTTCGAGCCAGCGCGCGTAGGGCGCGGCACTGGCGAGCGATGACTTCAACTCGTCGTCTTCGATGACGCGGCCCTGAGCCACGTCGACCAGAAAGACCCGTCCCGGCTGGAGGCGGCCCTTGCGCTCCACATTGGCCGGATCGATGGGCAACACGCCCACCTCGCTGGAGAGAATTACCCGTTGATCTTTGGTGATCCAATAGCGAGCCGGCCGCAACCCGTTGCGGTCGAGCACCGCGCCGGCGACCATACCGTCACAGAACGTGACCGACGCTGGCCCATCCCAGGGCTCCATCAGTCCCGCGTGATAGCGGTAGAACGCACGCCGTTCGGGGCTCATGTTGGTAGAGCGCTCCCAAGCCTCGGGGATCATCATCAAAACGGCGTGGGGCAGCGAGCGTCCCGCGTGCACCAGAAGTTCGACGACCTCGTCGAAGCTCGCCGAGTCACTCATGTGTGGCGTCACGACCGGCCGGAGATCCTCCACCGGTACGGGCAAGACGGAACTGGCGAGCGTCGACTCGCGCGCCGTCATCCAATTTCGATTGCCGCGAACGGTATTGATCTCACCGTTGTGGGCGATGAAGCGAAACGGCTGGGCCAGGTCCCAGCGAGGCAGCACGTTGGTAGAAAAGCGGCTGTGCACCACCGCGATCGCGGTGGTGAATCTCTCGTCAGTCAGATCCGGAAAGTAGCGACGCAACTGCGGTGCGCTCAGCATTCCCTTATAGATGAGAACCCGAGAGGAGCACGACGCGGCGTACGCCTCATGGCGGTGCTCGATGATCTTGCGCGCGCAGTAGAGCACGCGCTCCAACTCGTCACTCGCCATGTCTGTCGTGGGCACGAGGAGCTGTTGGAAAAATCGCGGCTCCGCAGCCGCCGAGGTGGGACCCAGTACTCGGGAGTCGACTGGTACTTCACGCCACGAGTGCGAGGTCAGTCCCAGCGCCGCAAACTCCTGATCAAGGGCTACGCGTAGGGCCCCGACGTCGGACTGGCGGGGAACCATCCACTGGGCGACGCCGTAGTGACCTGGCGCGGGCACATCGTTAAAGACGTGTCGGATAAAAGCGTCGGGTAGCTGGGTCAGGATGCCCGCGCCGTCTCCCGAGTCCACGTCCGCACCAGTGGCACCACGGTGCTCGAGATTCTCGAGAATGGTGAGTGCGTCGAGGACCGTCGTCACGCTCGGGCGCCCGGTGAGGTCCGCGACCATGCCCACGCCACAGGCGTCGTGTTCAAAAGAGGGGTCGTAAAGGTCTTTAGTCATGTGCGTCGCTCTGGGGCAGCGCTGACCCACGTTCATTATACCGACGGACCTGAACGGCGTTCGTCGTACGCTGGTGGAGTGAGTACCTCCCCGGGCACTTTGCTCGTCGTTGGCGCCGGGGTCATCGGTTCAACGAGTGCCTTTCGACTGGCCCGAGACGGGTGGCGGGTCACCATGTTCGATCCCTCGCCGGGACAGGGTGCAACGTGGGCCGCCGCCGGCATGATCGCCCCCGGTGGCGAGATCGCTCCCGGGGAGTTCGAGAACTACCGCCGCCAGCGCGACGCCGTCGCGTCGTGGCGCAGACTGTCAGACGAGCTCTTTGAGGTCACGGGCGAACGCGTGGCGGTTGTTCAGACCGGCACGATGTTCGTCGGTTTCGACAGTGGTGACCGACAACTCATCGACCACGTCGCTGACATCGCGCGCGAATTTGGTGTCGATGCACTACGCGTCTCGCGCGAGACCCACGAGTCCTTCTTTCAATCCGTCACGCCCAGGATTCACGACGGGCTGTATATCGACGGCGACGGCTGGATCAACCCCGACGAGGCCGTGAGGGTTCTGTCACGGGCGAACGAAAAGCTCGGGGTGAAAGTCGTTCGCGAGACGGTGACGTCGGCGAGGGTGCACGAGGACCACGTCGTTGCGCTGACCGACGGTGGTTCATTCGAAGGCGATGTGGGAATACTGGCGACGGGATCTGGGGCCCTGCCCGACGGCGTCGCCCAGCGCGCCGAGCACGCGGTTCGCCCGGTGCGAGGAATGACCGTTCGCCTTGAGGGTCTGGACCGCTCAGCTCAGCCCACGCTGCGCGCGTTCATCCGGGGTCGATCCTGGTACCTGGTGAGCCGACCACAGGGCTACTGCGTAATTGGAGCCTCATCGGAAGAACAGGGCTCCCTCGGCGTCGAGCTAGGAGAGGCCCAGCGACTGCTGCGTGACTCTCTGGACGTCGTTCCCTCCCTCGAAACGGCAACTTTGGTCGAGATTCGAGCCGGCCTGCGTCCAGCGAGCAAGGATTTAGAGCCGTTTCTTGAGGTCATTGACGATCGATGGGCGTGGATGTCGGGACACTACCGCCACGGCGTAACCCTGGCACCCACCAGTTCACTGGACGCGGTGACCTTCGCGCGGAGAGTTAGGTGATCCGCTTCAACGGGGTCGAAGAGCCCTTTCGGGCCGAGACCGTAAGCGGGCTTCTCGCGCGCCACGATATTGAACCTCGCGGCATCGCGGTCGCCATCGACGGCGAGGTTGTGCGTCGTAGTGAGTGGACAAGTACGTTGATTTGTGACGGTGCCCAGATCGAGGTGGTAACAGCGGTCGCCGGCGGATAAAGAGAACCACCTGCCAGTCGATGGAGCGCTTACGCGCTTGATCGCCGTGTTCATGGCTCTGTGCGCGAAGCGAGCGCGGCTCACTGACCGGTGTGAGGACCACCCCGCGCCGGCTAGCAGGGTAAAGCAACGGGACTAGAATTTGTCCTTCACGGGCTGTGGCTTAGTTTGGTCTAGAGCGCTCGGCTGGGGGCCGAGAGATCGGGAGTTCAAATCTCCCCAGCCCGACCACTGTGATGAGTCGGGACATCGTTCATATATGAGTCGGGACATCGTTCATATTTGGGGCCAACGCCCCGGTGGGCGCAGTTGGTTCCTCCAATATCCGGCGTGAGGGTCGATGTTGTTGAGAGCGAGCAC
>DATJUR010000191.1:0-9608 GCA_035502215.1 Acidimicrobiales bacterium
GGATCAACATCAACCCGCTTGCCCCGGGCAACGTCGGCTACCTGCTCTGCGTGCTCATGGGCTATCTCCTCGTTACCGCCGTGCTCGTGATCAGCCTCGGGCGACTGGGCGACATCGTGGGTCGAGTACGCGTCTTCAATCTCGGATTCGCCGTCTTCTCGATTGCGTCGGCGCTGCTCGCCCTCGACCCCTTCCACGGCAGCTCGGGTGCTCTGTGGCTGGTCGTGCTGCGCCTGGTCCAGGGCGTGGGCGGAGCGATGCTCTTTGCCAACTCCTCGGCCATCTTGGTTGACGCCTTTCCCGTCACCCAGCGCGGTCTCGCCATGGGCGTCAACCAGATCGCCGCCATCGGCGGATCGTTCATCGGACTCATCGCCGGAGGACTGCTCTCGATCGTCGACTGGCGCCTGGTGTTTTGGGTCTCGGTGCCCTTCGGCATCATCGGCACGGTCTGGAGTTACAAGAGCCTTCGCGACAACGGGATCCGCACGCCGGCCAAGATCGACTGGTGGGGAAATCTGACCTTCGGCGTGGGGCTCACCGCGTTGCTGGTGGGCATCGTCTATGGCATCGAACCCTACGGTACGAGTTCGATGGGCTGGACCTCGCCGTTGGTCGTGAGCTCATTCGTGATCGCCGTGGTGTGCTTCGGCGCGTTCTTCTTTATCGAGAACCACGTCAGCGCCCCGATGATCAATCTGCGCCTGTTTAAGATCCGCGCCTTCTTCATGGGTTCGAGCGCGGGCCTGCTCACCGCTATCGCCCGCGGCGGCCTGCAGTTCATGCTGATCATCTGGCTTCAGGGCATCTGGTTGCCGCTCCACGGATACAGCTACGCCGACACTCCTCTGTGGGCGGGCATCTCGTTGCTCCCACTCACCGTGGGCTTCCTCGCGGCCGGTCCGATCTCGGGCTACTTCTCGGACCGCCACGGTGCCCGGGTGATCTCGACGGTCGGCCTCGTGGTCTTTGCGCTGAGTTTCCTCGGTCTGCTGGTCCTCGCGCCCAACTTCACCTACTGGGAGTTCGCGCTCATCGTCGCCGCCAACGGCATCGGTGGCGGCATGTTCGCCGCCCCCAACTCGGCGGCCGTGATGAACTCGGTGCCCGCCGATCAGCGTGGCGGTGCGGCGGGTATCCAAGCCGCGTTTATGAACACGGGAATGGTCCTATCCACGGGCATCTTCTTCTCGCTGATGATCATTGGCCTGACGAGCACGCTGCCCAAGGCCATCACCAAGGGCCTCGCGTCGGCGGGCGTCACCGCCAGCACGGCTCACGCCGCCGCTCACACCCCGGTGGTGGGAAGCCTGTTCTCGTCGTTCCTGGGCTTCAACCCCCTCAAGACCTTGCTCGTCTCACAGCGTCACGCCGGTGTCACCGGGGCCAGTTGGTCGCACCTCACCGGCACGACGTTCTTTCCCAACCTCATCAGTGGCCCCTTTCATCACGGCCTGGTGATCGTCTTCACCGTGGCGATTGCCATGGCGGTGATCGGCGCACTCTTCTCGGCGCTACGCGGGGAGCGTTTTGTTCACCAGGCTCCCCGAGTCATCGCCCACGAGGCTGAACTGGCCGAGAGTTCAGGTGGCGTACCCGGTGAGATCGCGATCCAGGCGGAGGTGGTGCGATGAGCACGGTCTCAACCAACGAGATCGTCGACGCGGCGCGCCTGCGCCTGGCTCTAACCCGAGTCGTACGCGCCTTACGACGTCAGGGTGCCTCCAGGCTCAGTGCTACCCAAGTGTCTGCGCTCTCGACGATCGAGGACCTCGGTCCACTGCGCATCAGCGCCATCGCGGCGCAGGAGTCGCTGGGCGCCCCGGCCGCCACGCGGGTGGTGGCCGATCTCGAAGCCCAGGGACTCGTCGAGCGCGCGATCGATCCGATCGATAAGCGCGCGTCGTTGATCGAACTGAGCGCGCTGGGTCGCGCGACCATGAGTGATCTGTGGAGTCAGCGAACCCTCGAGATCAATCGCATGCTGGAAAAACTCACCCCCCAGGAGCGTCTCACGATCGAAGCCGCCCTGCCGGCCCTCGAGAAGATCGCGCGCGACTAGCCGAGCTCGCTCTTAGTCGAGGGCGGCGTCGAGAGTGATGGTCGTGCCGGTGAGCGCCTTACTTACCGGGCAGCCGGCCTTCGCGGCTTCGGCGGCGGCCACGAAACCTGCGTCGTCGAGCCCGTCGACGTCACCGCGCACACTCAGGTGAATGTCGGCAATGCGAAACCCACCCGCCGGGTCCGGGCCGAGCCGCACGTCGGCGGTCACGACCAGAGTCTTGGGCGTACCACCCGCCGCGGCGATGCCTGCCGAGAGTGCCATCGAGAAACAGGCCGCGTGGGCGGCGGCAATGAGTTCCTCGGGGCTGGTGACGCCCTCGGCGTCGTCGGCGGCCCGACGGGGGAAGTTGACGTCAAAGGTCGCCACTCCGCTGCTGACGAGTTCCACTCGTCCCGACCCGTCCTGGAGTCCGCCGCTCCACGTTGAACGCGCTGTACGTACTGGCATGTTGTTCCCTTCGCTCGTTGTCTGCAGGCATCCTAGATTTTGTGCCGGCCGGCCATCCGGTGACCAAAGAGTGACGATCCCCCGGTCGATTTATCCCTGGCGAGAACCGAAGGCGTCTGCCATGATGGCGCGATGACAACACTCTCAAAATTTGACGACGGCCTGCCGTGCTGGGTCGACAATATGGTCGCGTCTCAGGAGTTGCACCACGACAAACGGGCGTTTTTGAGCGCGCTGTTCGACTGGACCTGGCAAGAGGGCGCGCCCGAAACCAGCTACTACGCACTGGCCCTGTCGAACGGCCAACCCGTCTTGGGAATGGGCATCTACGACGGCGTGACCACCTCAGCCTTCCAGACTTACTTTTCGACCAGTGACATCGAGGCCAGCGTCGCGCGCGCCCTCGAACTCGGTGCGACCAGCGCCATGCCCGTCATGGCGGTGATGGATCTGGGAACGATGACCATGATGAACGACCCCGAAGGAGCGACCTTCGGCCTGTGGCAGCCCGGAACATTTCACGGCTTTGGCGTGGCCTACGAGGAGAACACGCCGGGCTGGTTCGACCACGCCTCGCCCGATCCCCAGGGCGCGGGTGACTTCTACGCCTCGCTCAGCGGCAACGACTTTGAGTCGACCAGCCCGGACATGCGCATTCTGCGACGGGGCGAGCAGTGGTACGCGAGCATGTCACCCTCGCCGCCCAATCAGGCGCCCCAGTGGAGTCCGATCTACATCGTCGACGCCCTCGAGCGCGTCCACGAGATCGTGCGTCGCCACGGCGGAACCGTGTTAATCGAAGAGATGCCTGTTCCGGGCAGTGCCATCTCCACCTTCATTGAACCGGTGACCGGCACGACCATGACCGTGATGCGCGCGGGCGCCCAACCTGAGCAGAGCGAACAGTGATCACGCTTCGCGTCACCGCCCTGGACTGTCCCGACCCCATTGCCCTGGCGACCTTCTACGCCGATCTCACCGGCCTTAAGGTCGAGCCCCTCAACGGATTTCCGCCCGAGGACGTGGAGTGGATCGAGGTGCAGGACCAGGGCCGCTCGATCCTGGGCTTTCAAAAGGTCCCCCACTACCTCGCCCCCACCTGGCCCGAGGGACCGGTGCCCCAACAACTGCACCTGGACTTCGCCGTGGCCGACCTCGACGAAGGCGAGGCCCACGTTCTCTCGGTGGGGGCCACCAAGGCCGAGTACCAGCCGGGCGACACGTTTCGGGTCTACCTCGATCCGGTGGGCCATCCGTTCTGCTTGGTGCTCGAGGGCGCGTAAGCCACGTCTGCGGGCAACGACGCCAACGATGAGCCGCGTGGGCCGAGGATCACGTCGTGAACGCTGAGGTGTCGGCCCTGGCCGATGAACTCGTCGCGGTCCGTTTCGAAGAAGAGCCTCTCGAGGCGGCGCTGCTCGGTCTGATCGAAGGTGAGGTCGGACTCGCCGACCTGTCGAGCGATGCCGAGGCACGAGCCCGAGCGGCGTACGCCCGCATCGCCGAGGCGGCGGTCTCTCTTCGCAATCGGCTGCTCGCCACCGGCGCCACGCTGCACGAGATCGATTTGGTCACCCTGGACCACGTGCAGTTCAGTGCGGTGACGCGCGGCGAGTTCTTGGCGGCTCGCGGCGTGGAGTTCTCGATCAGTGATTTTCACATCGCTCCGCTGTCCTCGCTCATCGCCACCTTGCACCAACTGCCCCTGGACTCCCAGAGTCGACGTTCGGCCCACCTTCGTCGACTCTCGATGTTGCCGGTGTACTTAGACCAGGCCGCCGAGCGTCACCGTGAGGGCATCGCCGCGGGACGCACGCCCACGGCCCGCGGAGTTCGTGGCGCCGTCGACCAGATCGACGAGGTGCTACGCGAAGACGACTTGGGGGGTCTTCGTCGACACCCAGATGAGCAAGACCACGCGTTTGACGCCGCCCAAGACGCCGCCGTGGTCGACGCGGTCATCCCCGCCCTCGCGCGCTATCGAGAGTTTCTCCAAGGAGAGGCGCTGTCACGAGGGCGAAGCGACGAGGAGTCGGGACTTCACTGGTTGCCGGGGGGCGAGGATCTCTACGGCACGTTCGTGCGCGCCTGGACCTCGACGTCACGAACGCCCGAGGAACTGCACGCCACCGGACGGGCCATCATCGACCAGCTCGACGAAGAGTTCGCGACCATCGGCACTCGACTCTGGGGCACCGCTGACGTGGCCGAGATCCACGAGCGCCTGCGCACCGACCCCGCGCTGCGCTACGCCGACGGCGCAGAGATCTTGTCGAGTGCTCTGTCGTGCGTGCGTCGCGCCGAACTCGCCGCACCCGACTGGTTCGGACTGATTCCTTCGACGCCGTGCGCCGTCGAGCCGGTGCCCGACGCCTTGGCCGACGGCTCGGCCCCGGCCTACTACTTCACGGGCGCCCTGGACGGCTCGCGTCCGGGAACGTACTTCATCAACACCTCGAAGCCTCAGCAGCGATTTCGCCACATGGCCGAGGCGGTGGCCTTTCACGAGGCGGTACCCGGTCACCACTTCCAACTCACCATCGCCCAGGAGGCGAGCGGGCACCTGGTCTTTGCCGTCTTTGCCGACACCGCGAGCGCGGAAGGGTGGGGGCTGTACGCCGAGCGGCTGGCCGATGAGATGGGCCTGTACAGCAGTGACGTGACGCGCCTGGGCATGCTCAGCACCGACGCGTGGCGCGCCGCTCGACTCATCGTGGACACGGGACTTCACGCACTGGGGTGGTCCCGTCAGGAGGCCATCGACTGGATGGCCTCGCACGTGCCGATGAGCCGGCTCGAGGTCGAGTCCGAGGTGAATCGCTACATCGTGATGCCGGGTCAGGCCCTCTCGTACATGGTGGGTCGACTCGAGCTCGAGTCCCTGCGTCGGCGCGCGAGCGACACCCACAGCGTGCGCGACTTTCACGACCTGGTGCTACGAACGGGGCCGGTGGCGCTGCCCGCACTGCAGTCTGCGGTCACTCGCTGGATCGAAACCTGAGCTCCTATGGTCTCGCACACGGTCGACTCATTTTGGTGCGCCTGACCCAAGGGCTAGACTGGCCCTTCGCGTCTCGGGGTATACCTCGAGAACACCGAGGACCTGTGGTGCAGCTCGGAGTGCACGCCGCCCTGTCAAGGCGGAGGTCGCGGGTTCAAATCCCGTCAGGTCCGCTCGACATCCCCTCGGGGGTGACGAGGAGGTCGAGTAGCTCAGTTGGTAGAGCGCGCGCCTGAAAAGCGTGAGGTCACCGGATCGACGCCGGTCTCGACCACTTCTTGGTGTCCGAGTTCACGACGCCAACGTCACGCGGGCCTTGGCGTGATGGCGGCTCAGCGTCGGGAGCCACGGACTGACCACCCGCAGCGGAGTTTCTCGAGACTTGCTCGGATGACGTGTTCGCCGCAGGGAGGCTCCGGCCGTTTCGACCACTTCAATCCGGGCAAGAACATTGGAGCCCTCCAAGCGCGAGACCAGATACAAGGTCTCGGCGCCGCGACGCAGTGGGGCCACCGAACGGTAGAGATAGCGGACACTGACCTGTTCGTGCGGCGAGCTCATGGGCCCAACGTAGGTGGGGACTGTGACAAGCGCCGTGGCACAATGACAGGACCATGAGTACCCTGCCCCGCGTCACGCCAACGTACGCGCCGCAACCACAGGGGGTGGGCTGGCCCACGAGAGAGTGGCCGCGCGCGACTCATCCCCACCAGCGCGAGCTGGACGAACTGGTCGATGAGATGTTCACCGATGAGCGCTTCGGGGTGACCAACGCGGTCGTGGTGATCCAGGGCGGGCACGTGGTGGCCGAGCGCTACGGGGGCGTGCAAGAGTACTTCGATCGTCCGAGCGAGCCCATCACCGGCGCCAGTGCGCTGTTGTCGTGGTCGATGGCCAAGTCCATGCTGCACTTTCTTCTCGGCACCCTGGTCGACGAGGGTCGCCTCGAGCCGGACAGCGTGGCCCCGGTGCCCGAGTGGGCTGATCGCTCAGACCCGCGTTACGCGATTACCGTGAGGGACCTACTCGAGATGCGTGACGGACTGGCCTTCGTCGAGGAGTACGAGCTCGGCCAGCCGAGCCACGTCATCGAGATGCTCTTTGGTGAGGGCAAGGACGACGTGGCGGCCTTTACCGCCCGGCTGCCCCTCGCCCACGAACCGGGCACGTTCTTTAACTACTCCTCGGGCACCACCAACGTGCTCAGTCGCATCGTGGCCGACGTCGTAGGTTACGCCGACGCGTACCGCGAGTTCATCGACCAGCGCCTCTTCGCTCCACTCGCCATGACCAGCGCGCGAGCGAGCTTCGACGCGAGTGGGGTCTTTGTGGCCTCGAGTTACGTACACGCGAGCGCGCTGGACTTCGCCAAGTTCGGACTGTTGTACCTACGCGGCGGCGAGTGGGACGGCCGCCAACTGATCTCTCGTGCCTGGACGGAGACCGCCCAGGTCCCGCGCAGCGTCGACGAGGAGAGCGGGACGTTCTACTCCTGGCACTGGTGGGTCACCGGCGATGAGTACGGCACGTACTGGGCCAGTGGCTACGAGGGCCAGCAGATCAGCGTCGTGCCCGCACTTGACGCGCTCGTGCTTCGCTTCGGCCACACGCCCGCTGAGCTCTACTCGAACTTGTACGAGTGGCGCTCTCAAGTCCTTTCGGTCCTCGCGGGCTAGGCGCCCTCGTAGGCGAAGCCCAGGTCGGGCGCGCTGAAGAGCGCGGCGAACGTGAGACCTTCGGCCGCGGTCATCGCCGCGGCGGTGCCGCCGCGATCGACGACCGCGAGGATGAGGGCCACCTCGGCGCCGAGCGCCTGAGCGACGTGGCACGCCTCGAGCAGGCTCGTGCCGCGCGTCACCGTATCTTCGGTGATCACGACCCGGTCGCCCGCGTGCAACACTCCGGCGAGGCGCCCGCCCGCCCCGTGATCTTTTTCTTCCTTGCGAACGCTGAAGGCGCGCAGCATCCGCCCGCGCGTGGCGGCCACCCCGGCAGTGATGAAGCTCACGCCGTCCGCGCCCATGGTCAGACCGCCAATGGCGTTGGCGTCCTCGGGTATCGCCTCGAGCACGAGGGACGCGAGGTCGACCATGACCTCGGGAGCGCAGATCGTCTGCTTGGAGTCGATGAACCAGGACGACTGACGCCCCGACTTCAGCGTGAAGTCGCCCCGACGCACCGAGTGGGCCAAGAGGTGCTGGAGGACTCGCTCGCGGGCACTACTCACGTCAACTCCACTCGTCCGGTGCCCTCGCGAACCTCGCCCACAACCGACGCCGGTACCCCCCTGGACTCGGCCAGTGCCACGGCGTCGTTAGCACTGGCGGCCTCGAGGACCACGACCATGCCCAGCCCGCAGTTAAAGGTGCGAACCATCTCGGGTGCCGAGACGGGTCCGCGGCGCTGAATCTCAAAGAAGATCTCGGGCGTCGCAAAACTCGCCATGTCGATCACCGCGTCGCAGTCGTCGGGCAGAACGCGCGCGACGTTGCCCACGATCCCGCCACCGGTAATGTGCGCAGCCGCGTGGATGGCTCCAGTGAAGCCACGAGTGAGCGCGAGAACCGTCGGCGCGTAGATCACCGAGGGGACGAGCAGCTCCTCGCCCAGGGACCTCGGTGAGCCCGGGTAGGCCGGCTCTGCGAGTGAGGCCGCGTCGCGCACCAGGATCTCGCGCGCCAGTGCGTACCCATTCGAGCGAAGTCCCGGTGAGTGCAGGCCCACCAGCACGTCACCCACGCGAACCCGTTCTCGCGAGAGCACGTGGCGCTTTTCGACGACGCCCACCGCGAAGCCGGCTAAATCCAGGTCATCGGGCTTCATGACGCCCCCGTGTTCGGCGGTCTCGCCACCCAAGAGTGCCGCTCCCGCGAGCCGACACCCCTCAGCGACCCCCGACACGAGGACCGCCAACTGCTCGGGAACGACGAGCCCGGTGGCGACGTAGTCCAAGACGAAGAGGGGCTCGGCCCCCACGCAGGCGAGGTCGTCGACCAGCATGGCCACGAGGTCAATACCCACCGTGTCGTAGCGCTGGGCGAGTCGAGCGACCTCCAGCTTCGTGCCGACTCCGTCGGCCGAGGCGACCAAGACCGGTTCGTCGTAGTTCTGGGTCTCGAGCGAGAAGAGTCCGCCGAATCCGCCGATGGCGCCAAGAACCCCCGGGCGGGCCGTGCTCGCTACGCTGCTCGCAATGCGCGAGACGACGTCATCGCCCTTGGCGATCGAGACGCCCGCCTCTTCGTAGGTGCGCGTGCCCTCGACCTCGAGGAGTCGACTCACCAGCGGCTTCCCGCTCCGATCGCCACCGGTATCGGCGCGGGGTAGGCGCCGGTCAGACACGCGTCGCAGCACTCCCCGTCGAGATCAATGGCCGAACGCAGATTCGCGAGCGTGATGTACGCCAGCGAGTCCGCGCCGATGAAGTCGTTCATCTCCTCGACCGAGTGGTTCGCGGCCAGGAGTTCGTCGCGAGTGGGCGTGTCGATGCCGTAGAAGCACGGCCACACGAACGGCGGTGAGGAGACGCGAATGTGCACCTCGGCCGCGCCCGCGTCGCGCAGCAGGGCGACGAGCGCTTTGGTGGTGGTGCCGCGCACGATGGAGTCATCGACCACGACGAGGCGCTGTCCTTCGATGTTCTCGCGCAAGGGATTGAACTTGCGCCGCACGCCCGCGGTGCGCTCGCTCTGGTCGGGCGCGATAAAGGTGCGACCGATGTAGCGATTCTTCACCAGTCCGTAGCCAAAGGGAATCCCCGACGCCTTGGCGTACCCCTCGGCGGCCGGCACGCCGGAGTCCGGCACGCCCATCACGAGGTCAGCTCCCACCGGGGCCTGCTGGGCGAGTAGCTCGCCCGCGCGTCGACGCGTCGTGTGCACCTGGTGGCCCATGAGGTACGCATCGGGACGAGCGAAGTACACGAACTCAAAGATGCAGAGCTTCTGCTTTTCGACCGCCGCGTCGAGGAGCTGACGGGTACTGAGACCCGCCTCAGTGATGCTCACCATCTCGCCGGGGGCGATCTCGCGCACGAAGGTGGCGCCTACAACGTCCAGGGCCGGGGACTCCGAAGCGACCATCCAACCGGTTGGC
>DATJUR010000192.1:0-2856 GCA_035502215.1 Acidimicrobiales bacterium
CGAAACGAGTCAAACGTGCCAAAACCGCAGTCGAGGATCACCGACGACCCCTTTGACTGGAGGAGATAGCCAGAACACGGCTGTCCCAGTTCGGGGTCATAGGACGATCCCACGCAGCCGAGGACCGTGACAACAAGTGGATCGCCTCGATGATCGAAGCGATCAGTGTCAGTTCTGCTCGTAGGTCCCCACGATGACGGCTCGACCCAGGGAGTGGGCGAACAGGTTGAATCCCACGTAGGCCGGCGTAGCGCTCTCTGGCAGGTCCAAGGAGTCAACGTCGAGCGCGTGGACGACGACGTAGTAATGATGCACACCGTGTCCGGGGGGCGGAGCGGCGCCAATGTAACGCCTGACGCTCGCGTCGTTGAGGTGCTGGACGGCTCCGGTGGGGAGCCCACTGCCCGCCCCGTCGCCCGCCCCGGACGGCAACGACGTCGTGGTGACCGGAATGTTGACGACCGACCAGTGCCAAAAGCCCGAGGCCGTCGGGGCATCCGGATCGTAGACCGTCACGGCAAAACTCTTCGTGCCGTCGGGAAAGCCGCTCCACGAGAGTTGCGGCGACACGTCTTGCCCGCCGGCGCCCATGATTCCGCTCACCTGGGCCATCGACAACGGTTCTCCGTCGTGAACGTCGTCTGACGTAACACTGAATGACGCCACCGACGGCAGTTCGGCGTAGGGATCTCTCGACACGTGGTCTCCTCTCGCTCAGCAACCCGCTATCAATGCGCGGTCGCTTTTGCCACCATAGCGACATCGGTGACCAACGCTCCGCGAATATTCTCGCAGCCCTCGTAGGATGATGCGCGTGAAGTCCGAGTCGTTTCCTCGATGCGTCATCGTCATGGGGGTGTCGGGCTCGGGTAAGAGCACGGTGGCACGTCGGATGGCCGAGGCCTGGGGGGATCACTACGTCGAGTCCGACGACCTGCACTCAACCGGTGACATCGAAAAGATGTCGGCGGGCATCCCTCTCGACGACGAGGACCGCCGGCCGTGGCTGCACGCGATTGGCGAGCTGCTACGAGCGGACGCCCAGCAGGGGCGCTCGAGCGTCACGGCGTGCTCGGCTCTCAAGCGTTCGTACCGGGACATCTTGCGTAGCTACGTACCCACGGCGTTCTTTGTGGAACTCGATGGACCCATCGACCTGATTCGCTCTCGGCTCATGAATCGTCACCACGCGTTCATGGCACCCTCGCTCCTCGAATCCCAGTTCGCCGCGCTCGAGCCTCTGCAAGATGATGAGCGCGGCATTCGAGTTGACGCCGAATTGCCCGTTGAGACGATCATGATGCGCGCTGAAGAGGCCCTCTCCTGCGTGCCGCGGGTCGCGACCGATAGGTAGTTGACAGGGCCAAACCCTCCGGATACGCCACTACCATGATGATCACATGTCAAGCCTGATGCCCGCGGCGTTCATAGGACACGGCAGCCCCATGAACGCGATCGAGACGAATCGCTATACCGACTCGTGGTCGCACTTCGCCGCCTCCATGCCGACGCCGCGGGCGATTCTGGTCATCTCGGCGCACTGGTACGTCAACATCACCGCGGTCACGGCCATGCGCCTGCCCCGGACCATTCACGACTTTTACGGCTTTCCCCAGCCCTTATTTGACGTCCAGTATCCGGCCCCGGGCGATCCGGAGTTAGCTCAGCGCATTGTCGACGTCGTCGAGCCGACCTACGTGGGGCTGGACACGGACAGTTGGGGCATCGACCACGGAACGTGGTCGGTTCTCGCGCACATGTACCCCCGCGCCGACGTGCCGGTCGTCCAACTCTCCATCAACGCTGAACTGCCCTTCGACTATCACTTCAACCTGGGCGCGAAGCTGCACGAACTGCGCGCCGAAGGGGTGTTAATCATCGGCAGTGGCAACGTGGTTCACAATCTTCGCCTCATCGACTGGCACTCGCCCGAAACAGGCACCGACTGGGCGCATCGATTCGACGATGACGTGCGCGAGATCATGACGCGCGACGCAAGCGATCTTGGCACGGCGAGCGCGCACGGCGACTACCGCATTGCTGTTCCCACCCCCGACCACTTCTTGCCCCTCGCCTATCTCGCGGGACTATGCGCGGCGGCGAACACGCCGGCCTCGACCATCGTTGACGGCTACGAGATGGGATCGCTGTCGATGACGGCCTACGAACTGCGGGCGGCTTAGGCGCGCCGGCGTAGTTCGTCCTCGACGGCGGCGGGATCGAGTCCGCGACTGCGCAGCACCAAGAGCATGTGAAACCAGAGGTCCGCGGCCTCGCTGACGACTCGCTCGTCATCCTCGCTGAGTGCGGCCACCGCCAGTTCTACAGCTTCTTCGCCTACCTTGCGCGCGTTGATCGCTACTCCGCCCGCGAGTTGTGAGTGAACGTACGAGTCGGGCGCCGCCTCGGCTTCGCGGCGAAGAATCTTGCGCCACAGCCACGGGGTAAAACACGAAGTTGACCCGTCGTGACAGGCCGGGCCCTCAGCGTGCACACGTACGAGAACGGCGTCTTGGTCGCAGTCCAGCTCGACCTGCGTGACGTGAAGGACGTTGCCCGAGGTTTCGCCCTTCTGCCAGAGCCGCTGACGCGATCGCGAGAAAAAGTGCACCAGGCCAGTCGATGTGGTCAGGGTGTACGCCTCCTCGTCCATCCACCCGAGCATCAACACTCGACCGCTCTCTTCGTCCTGGACGATGGCCGCGCGCAGATCGTCGCTCATCAACGCTCCTTCAGGGGTCGCAACGCCACACCCAACTCTTCGATCTCACGCCGCAGTCCCGCGATCCCTTCGGGATTCTCGTGGACGATTGAGGCGACCAGAGCGGCGTCAGTTACGCGCAGGGCGTCGGCGAC
>DATJUR010000193.1:0-13931 GCA_035502215.1 Acidimicrobiales bacterium
CGGCGAGCGTTCCCACGAGCGCGCCACCCCAGTACGTACCGTTGATGCCGATGTCGACGCGGCCGCGGTAGTGGGCGGGGATCATCTCGTCAATCGCTGAGTTAATGGCCGCGTACTCGCCACCGATACCCATTCCCGCGATGAAGCGCGTCGCGTACAAGAACGTCACCCACCCCGCGCCGTGCCCGAAGGTCGCCGCAGTCAAGCCCGAGCCGATCAGGTAGACCCCCAGGGTGACGAGAAAGAGGCGCTTGCGTCCGAGTTTGTCGGACAGTCGCCCGAAGAGGATCGCGCCAAACACCTCGCCGATCAGGTACACCGACGCGATATCGCCCACGGCCCGCGCCGACATGTCCAGGGTCTGCTTCCTTTCGAGGATGTCGGCGACGTCGGCGGCCAGGGTGATCTCGAGCCCGTCCAGGATCCATGCGATACCCAGTGCGACCACCATGCGGGTATGAAATCTCGACCACCTCAGTCGGTCGACGCGCGCAGGTATCAGTGTGGAGATCGCCGGTGTCTCATCGTTGGCCACGTTGCTCACTCCCACCTCGAAAGCGGGTTCGCTGAGGCGTTATAACGTCCCCGCTCGGTCAACGTTGTAACGAAATGCGCTACTCGACGAAAAGATATCGGCACCCGACACGTGACCGAAGCGGGCTTGTCTTAAAACATCACTCGAATTAATGAGTGCACCGGACCCTCGCTGGTATGAGTGCGCGTCACATCCGTGTGCAATAGTCCATGGTCGTGGCTGCAGCGATGACACCAGCGGAACGAGCAATCGCCATCGCCCAGCACGACGCGAGTTTCGCGCCGCTCATCGCCCAGATCGGTCCCGCGCCTCGGCGCCGCAGCGCGCCGGTCGCTCAGCGCTTTGGTTTCTTGGCGAGGTCGATTACCTATCAGCTACTGGCGACCAAGGCGGCGAACACGATTCACCAGCGCGTCATCGACCTCTGCGGTGGCGACGTCAGTCCCGAGTCCATCACGCGCGCGGGGCACGCGAACCTGCGCGCAGTGGGACTTTCCAACGCCAAGGCGGCCGCGATGTTGGACCTGGCTGGTCGCGCGCTCGACGGACGCATTCGCTTAGCCCAACACGGTCGCATGAGCGACCACGACGTTCTCGCCGACGTGGTCGCGGTGCGCGGCATTGGCGAGTGGACCGCTCAGATGTATCTCATGCACACCCTCGGGCGTCACGACGTGTGGCCCTCCGGTGACCTCGGCGTGCGAAACGGATGGACGTTGCTCCACGAGCTCGACGAACTGGTGAGCGAAAAGGACCTGCGAGGATACGGTGACACCTTCGAGGGAGTTCGCTCGGACGTTGCCTGGTACTGCTGGCAAGCGGTTCACCTCTCGCGCGCCCAGTAATCTCGCTGCCATGCCCCTTGTGACCCTCGACGACTTCGAACGCACGGCCCTGGCGAGCCTCGAACGCTTCACGACTATCCCCTCGCTCTCTCCGAACTTCGACGCGAAGTGGGCCGAGAACGGCTACCTGCTGGAGGCCGCGGAACTACTGGCGAACTGGATTCGCGAGCGCCGTTTGGGCGAGGTCGACATCGAGATCCGCGAGCTCGCTGGTCGTACCCCGATGCTGGTGGTGACGTTGGACTCGACCGCGGGTGACACCGGCACCGTCATTCTCTACGGACACCTCGACAAGCAGCCGCCCCTGGGCAACTGGAGCGAGGGACTCGGCCCCTACACGCCCGTGCGACGCGGCGATCGCCTCTTTGGACGTGGCGTCGCCGACGACGGGTACGCCTGCTTTGCCGCGATCACCGCCCTCGAGGCCATGGAGCTCAACGGCATTCCTCACGGGCGTTGCGTCGTTCTGATCGAGGCGAGCGAAGAGAGCGGAAGCCTCGACCTCGAGGCCTATCTCGACGATCTAGCCGAGCACCTCGGCGACGTGGAACTACTCATCTGCCTGGACTCGGGCGCCCTGAGCTATGACCGTTTGTGGGTCACGTCGTCGCTGCGCGGCGTGGTCAACCTCGAACTCACCGTGGGCGTGCTCGAAGAGGGTCGCCACAGCGGCTCGGCCAGCGGCGTGGTCCCCTCGTCGTTTCGCATCGTGCGCCAACTGCTCGATCGACTCGAGGACGCCACCACCGGGGAGGTCCTGGTTCCCGAACTCCACGCTCCGATCCCCGCCTCTCACGTGGCCGCCGCCCACGACATCGCCGAAGAGTTTGGGGACCTGCTCGCTCGCGACTTTCCCACGCTCGACGGACTCCAACTCATGGGTGAGAGCGCCGAAGAGCGCATCCTTCGTCGCAACTGGCACCCGACCTTGTCGGTCATCGGCATGGGCGGGATCCCCAGTCCCGAGATCGCGGGCAATGTGCTGCGACCCTTTACCACGCTGACGCTCTCGTTTCGCCTGCCCCCGACCGTCGATTCCTTCGCTGCGGCCAAGGTGCTCACGTCCATCCTCACCACCGACGTGCCGTCGAACGCGCGCGTCACGGTGACCAACGTCCAGCCGGGCGACGGGTGGGTCTCTCCCGAACTCGCACCCTGGCTGGCGCCCGCCCTGGAAAAGGCGTCGAAGGACTACTTCGGACGCTCGGTGGGCTTTACTGGCGAGGGGGGATCCATACCCTTTCTCGGCTCCCTCGCCAAGCGCTACCCCGGCGTACAGTTCGTCGCCACCGGGGTCGACGGGCCTGGATCCAACGCGCACGCCATCGACGAGATGCTCGACCTGCCCATGGCGGTTGGTGTCACCAACATGGTTATTACCGTGTTGGAAGCACACGCCAACAAGTAAGGACTCCCAATGACTCAACACGTGGACCTCTGGGTTGATCCCCTGTGCCCCTGGGCCTGGATCACGTCTCGCTGGTTGCTCGAAGCTAAGGCGGTGCGCGACGTCGAGATTGACTTTCACGTTATGAGCCTCTCAGTACTCAACGAAGGTCGCGAGGAACTCTCCGATCGCTACAAGCAACTGCTCGCCGCGGGCTGGGGACCGGTTCGCGTTCTGATGGCGGCCCAAGAGCGCCACGGTGCTGAGGTGGTCGAGCCGCTCTACAGCGCCATGGGGACCCGCCACCACGTGCAAGGCAGTAAGGACTGGGATCAGGTCATCGCCGGTGCCCTCGCCGACGTTGGACTCGAGGCGGACCTCGCTCTGGCGGCGTCGTCCAGCGAGTACGACGACGCCCTGCGCAAGAGCCACCACGAGGGCATGGACCCCGTGGGCTACGAGGTCGGCACACCGGTCATCCACGTGGGCGACGTGGCGATCTTCGGTCCGGTGGTGACGCCCGCACCCAAGGGCGAGGCGGCCGGCAAGCTCTTTGACGGGGTGATGCTGGTGGCTAGTACGCCGGGCTTCTACGAACTCAAGCGCACCCGCACTCAAGACCCCATCTTCGAATGACGTTCGTCTCCTCATCGCCGGGCTTTCCCGTTTACGTCACCGGGTCGACGGACTCGCCCAAGGCGCTCATCGTGCTCCAGGAGGGCTTCGGCGTCAACGAGCACATTCGCAGCGTCGCGGACCGTTTTACTGACGACAACTACTTCGTTATCGCGCCCCACCTCTTTCATCGCAACGGCTCGCCCGAGATTCCCTACGACGACGTCGAGTCGGCACTCGCCCAGATGGCGACACTCACCAAAGAGGGCCTCACCAACGACCTCCAGGCGACGACGAACTTCCTTTCGGGACTGGGCTTTACCCCGGCCTCCACCGGGGTCGTGGGCTTTTGCATGGGTGGTTCGGTCGCGCTGTACGCAGCGACCCTGGGCACCATCGGGGCGGCGGTGAGCTTTTACGGCGGTGGTATCTCGGTGGGTCGCATGGGACTTCCGCCCCTGCTCGAGGTCGCCGAGCACCTGGTCGCCCCGTGGCTCGGCCTCTACGGAGATCTCGACGCGGGAATTTCGATCAGCGACGTGGAGGATCTGCGCACCTTGACCAGCTCACTGCCCGTGGTGACCGAGATTGTGCGCTACCCCCAGGCGGGTCACGGCTTTCACTGCGACGCGCGGGCCAGCGCGTATAACGAAGAGGCCGCCCGCGACGCCGACCAGCGCACGCGCGAGTTCCTCGACGCCCAGCTCGTGCCCGTTCGGCTCTAGTTCTTCGGGACGTCTCTCCAGGGAACGTCCTTGTCGTTGCGCGGCTCGCCCGCCAGGCCCAGGACGCGTTCACCGATGATGTTGCGCATCACTTCGCTCGTGCCGCCCTCGATGGAGTTGGCGCGCATGCGCAGGAACGCCTTGCGCATATCGCCGCTGTTGAACGCGGACTCGGTGGGTCGGATGTGCGGGTAGTTCGATCCGTAGAGCATGCCCTCAGACCCCATGAGGTTCACGCAGAGCTCGCTGGTGCGCTGATTTTCCTCGGCGAAGGCCAACTTGGCCACCGAGCCCTCGGGCCCGGGGGTGCCCGCGCGACGAAGATCGCTCGCCCGCCAATTGGTGAGTCGGCCCACCTCGTTGCGCACCCACGCACGCATCAGGTCGCTGCGCACCGCGAGCGCTTCGGCGTCGGTGCGTTCGGCCCAGCGGGACTTCCAAATCTTCATCGCTTCGCCGATCATCCCCGAGTTTCGCGGAGGTACCGTGCCGCCGATGGACACCCGCTCGTTCATCAGAGTGGTGATGGACACGCCCCATCCCTCACCCACCCCGCCCAAACGTCGCGAGTCCGGCACGCGCACCTCGTGAAAGAAGCACTCGTTGAACTCGGCCTCGCCGGTCACCTGAAAAAGCGGGCGCACGTCGACTCCGGGTGCGTGCATGTCCACCAAGAATGCCGTGATGCCCTTGTGCTTGGGTACTTCAGGGTTGGTGCGCGCGATGATGAGCCCGTACGCGGCGATGTGAGCGAGGGTTGTCCAGACCTTTTGGCCGGTGAGGATCCACTCGTCGCCGTCGCGCTCGGCCCGCATAGCGAGGGCGGCAACGTCCGAACCGGCGCCCGGCTCGGAAAAGAGCTGGCACCAGATCTCTTCACCGGTAAAGAGGGGGCGCAGAAAACGAGTCTTCTGTTCGTCGGTACCGTGACTCACCAGAGTGGGCGCGACCATGCCGTAGCCAATGATGTTGCGCATCCCCGCGCTGGGCGCCCCCGCCTTGGCCAGTCGACGCAGCGCGTGGAGCTGGTGGGCCGGTGAGAGTCCCAGACCACCCAGACCCGGGGGAAAGTGAACCCAGGCCAGACCACGGTCGAACTGCTCGCCCAGAAACACAACCGGATCGGTCGACGAAGGCGGGTACGACGCGATCAGGTCGTCAATGAGTACGTCGAGGTCGGCTTCGCTCGTGGCCATGTGTCTCCTAAGGGTCCGCCACGAATACTAAAGCAGGTCCCCCGGCGACTCTCCGATAGAACAGGTACATGAGTACACCACGCATCCTCGCTACGTCCGGCGGTTTTGTCCCCGGCCCCGTGCAGGGCACCGCACGACTGGGACAGATGATCCTGGGCGCCCTCGCACTCACCAATACGCAGAGACCTCGCGTGTGCCTGGTCGAGACGGCGAGCGGTGATCCCCGCGAGTGGTACGCCGTGCTGTACGAGGCCTTCAACGCGGCGGGCTGTGACGTCACCGAACTCAAACTCTTCACCCAACCATCCGCCGACCCCACCGAGCGTCTCACTTCGTGCGACTTCGTGTGGGTGGGCGGTGGATCGGTGGCGAACCTGCTGGCGCTGTGGCGTCTACACGGAGTCGATCTCGCGATGCGCGAGGCGTGGGAGCGTGGGGTGATCCTCGGCGGTGTCTCGGCGGGCAGTCTGTGCTGGCACGCCGGGGGCACAACGGACTCCTTCGGTCCCACCCTGCAGCCCGTCACCAACGCACTCGGCTTTCTTCCCTACGCCAACGGCGTGCACTACGACTCCGAAGAACAGCGTCGACCCCTCTTGCACCATCTGATGAAAAACGCGACGCTCGGTCCCTTGGCGTTCGCGACCGATGATCACGTGGGAATCTGGTACGAGGGCATCGAGCCGATGCTTGTAGTGGGCGACACGGACATGGACCCCACCACGGGACCAGCCGCGTATCGGGTAGAGCTCATCGACGGGGATGTGCGCGAGACGCGCGTTGGTGTAGGCGGAAGCTTCGCGTAGCGCCACGCGCGTGCGGAGACGCCCGCCCTAGTGAGTCGGCTGGGGCAACGCAGCGCGCACGTCATCGGCGCGTTGCGACAAAACCGTCGCGAGCTCGCGAACACTCCGCGCCGCACCACAGCGTTCGAGCCAGTTCGCCAGGATGATGTACCCGTCCTGGGTGAGGACCGACTCCGGATGGAACTGAACCCCTTCGAGATCACACTCGCGGTGACGTAGGCCCATCACGAGACCGTTCGAGCGCGCGCTCACCTCTAAGGAGTCCGGCAGCGTGTCCTCGAGAACGACCAGGGAGTGGTAGCGACCCACGACCAGTGGATCAGCCACCGAGCGAAAGACGCCTCGCCCGTCGTGGGTAACCACACTCGCGCGCCCGTGAAGCAGTTCAGGTGCGGAGTCCACGGTGGCCCCGAAGGCCTCGCCGAGGGCCTGGTGGCCCAGACACACCCCGAGCATCGGCAACGACAGTTCGGCGCACTGGCGCACAATCGACAGACAGTTGCCCGCCGTACTCGGCCGGCCCGGGCCCGGCGAGATGAGAACGCCGCTGACCCCCAGGGCGGCGAGGTCGGCCGCGCCCACGTCGTCGTTGCGACGCACGATGACCCGCGCCCCCAACTCTCCGAGGTACTGCACGAGGTTGTAGACGAAGGAGTCGTAGTTGTCGACAACAAGAATGCTGGGCTCGAGCGACATTGGGCCAATCCTACGACCCGACTTACTAGCCTTTGCCAATGGACCCCCTGGATCTGCACACCTTCCTCGACCTCGTCGACGAGGGCTTCAACGTGGTTCCTCTTCACGTCACGTTGCAGCTCGACCGCGAAACTCCCGTCTCGCTCTATCAGCGCGTGAGAGAGCGCGCGATCTTTCTGCTCGAGAGCGCGTCGCTGGGCGAAGAGACGGGCCGGTACTCCTTCATCGGCCTCGATCGTCGCTGGCGACTGAGCACGCGCGACGAAGTCACCGTCGTCGAGAGCGACACCTACGCCGAGAGCGCGCTCGCTCCCCTCGTCGAGTTGCGACGCCTACTCACGACGTATCGCACCTTCGTGCCCAGCGACCTGCCCGACTTCGTAGGCGGCGCGGTGGGGTTCGTCACCTATGACTACGTGCGGCGCCTGGAGCGTCTGCCGGGTCGGGCGGACGCGGCCAGCTGGCCCGACGTCGACTTTTCCTTTCCCGAGGCCGTGTTGATCTGTGACCACCTGCGCCACTCCACCACCGTGGTCGTGCTGGCCGTGGCCGAAGGCTCGAACCCCTCGCTCATCTATCACCGCGCCCTCGAGCGTCTCAACGACCTCGTGGCGCTGCTGTTGGGTCCGGCCCCGCCGACCGATGAGGCCGTCGAGCGTCTCGTGGCAACCGCGCCGCAGAAGCGCTCGCGCATCGACGTACTCGACCTAGCCGCGAAATTGTCGAACTTCACCCAGGACGAGTACGAAGACGTCGTGCGGCGAGCCAAAGAGTACATCGTCGCCGGTGACGTGTTCCAAGTGGTCCCGAGCCAGCAGTTCCAGCGAGCTAGCCGCGTCGATCCGCTGACGCTCTACCGGGTGCTACGCGCGCTCAACCCGTCGCCCTACATGTACCTGCTCGACTCGGGCGACAGCCAGATCGTGGGGGCGTCGCCCGAGATGCTGCTGCGCGTGCACCAAGGTGTCGTGAGCACCCGACCCATCGCGGGGACTCGCCCGCGTGGCGCGAGTGACGCCGAGGACCGCGAACTCGCCTCGGAGTTACTCGTCGACGACAAGGAGATCGCCGAACACGTCATGCTCGTGGACCTCGGGCGCAACGATGTGGGTCGCGTGGCCGAACCCGGAACGGTGCGCGTCGAACAGTTGGCCCACGTCGAGCTCTACTCGCACCTGATGCATTTGGTGAGCCACGTCGACGGCGAACTGCGCGAGGACCTCGACGCGTTCGACGCCTTCGACGCACTCTTTCCCGCGGGGACTTTGACCGGTGCACCCAAGGTTCGTGCGATGGAGTTGATCGACGAGTTCGAGTCCGTATACCGAGGCCCCTACGGCGGGGCGGTGGGGTACTTCTCGTTGTCGGGCAACGCGGACTTCGCCATCACCATTCGCACGCTCTCACTGCGCCACGGAGTCGCCACGGTGCAGGCCGGCGGTGGCGTCGTGGCGGGCAGCGAGCCCGCCCGCGAGTACCGCGAGTGCCTCAACAAAGCCTCGGCTCCGTTGCTGGCACTGGCTATTGCCGAAGAGTAGGTTTCATCGCGAAGGGGCAAGTCGCTACCTCACCACGGTCATACCTAACTCATGGAGAGACGTAACTATGAAGGGCTTTAAGGCGTTTCTTTTACAGGGCAATCTCATCGTCATCGCCGTCGGGCTGGTCGTCGCTTTGGCCTTCAGCACACTGATCGCCTCGTTCTCGACCAACGTGATCACGCCTTTGATCAACTCGCTCGCGGGTTCTCACAGTGTGGGACTGGGCTGGCACCTGAGGGGACAGTTCATCGACCTGGGCGCCTTTATTAGCGCGGTGATCTACTTCGTCATCTTCATGCTGGTGGTGTACCTGGTACTCGTCGTGCCCTACCGGCGCTACATGAAGCACCTCGGCGAGACCGTCTTCGCAGCTCCCGCTCCCCCACCTCCAACTCGGACCTGCCCAGAGTGCCTGAGCACCGACGTGCCCGCGGCGGCCAAGAAGTGCTTGCACTGTACGAGCGTGCTCGATCCGGCCTAGACCTCACCACACCCGCACTCTCGATTCCCGACGCCCGCTGAGCCCCGAGTAACTTGGTGCGCGGTGACTGACCAGACCTCGCCTCTTATCACGCTCGCCTTCGAACACGTCTCGGTACGCTTCGGTGGACTCCTCGCGCTCGACGGCGTCAACTTTGAGGTCCCCGACCGACAGATCGTTGGTCTCATCGGCCCCAACGGTGCCGGTAAGACCACGGCCTTTAACGTCGCGTGCGGCTTCCAGCGACCCACCTCCGGGTCGGTGAGCTTCCCGGCCCTGGAGAAACGAGGGCTTCGCCCCAGTCAGCTCGCCAAGACGGGCGTCGCGCGCACCCTCCAGGGGGTGGGCCTGTTCAATCACATGAGCGTGCTCGAGAACGTCATGGCCGGCGCGCAGAGTCGCCACGGGGGCGGGGTGTGGAGTTC
The DNA here is from genome assembly GCA_035502215.1 of Acidimicrobiales bacterium. Lineage (GTDB taxonomy): Bacteria > Actinomycetota > Acidimicrobiia > Acidimicrobiales > RAAP-2 > RAAP-2. Next base: position 9,253 of record DATJUR010000193.1, read on the forward strand.
ACTGGTCGGTCTGCCCTCGGGTCTGCGCAACGAACGCGCATTACGCGAGGAGGCGATGGCCACCCTCGAGCGTCTCGGTATCGCGGCCTTCGCGCCCACGATGCCCGGCGGTATTCCCTACGGCATCGCGAAGAAGGTCTCGATCGCGCGGGCGCTGATGACCCAGCCGCGACTCTTGATGCTCGACGAACCCGCCTCGGGCCTCGATGAGCAGGAACTCGAGACCTTCACCGAGCTCATCGTTGAACTGCGCGCGTCGATGAGTGTGCTGCTCGTCGAGCACAACATGGACTTTGTCATGCAACTCGTCGACTCGCTCGTCGTCCTGAACTTCGGCGAGGTGATCGCCAAGGGCACGCCGGCGCAGATCGGCGAGAACCCCGACGTGCTGGCCGCGTACCTGGGTCTGGACGAATGATTCGCGTCACCGATTTATCGGTCAACTACGGCGCGGTGCGAGCCCTGCGCGAGGTCTCCTTCGAGGCACCCACCGGCGAGATCACCGCGGTGCTGGGCGCCAACGGGGCGGGCAAGACCACGTTGCTGCGCACGATCTCGGGCCTGGTGGCCCCCAAAACGGGCGAAGTCGCCTTAGACGAGACGCGCCTGACGGGAGTGGCCACCGAGAACATCGCTCGCCTGGGCCTCGCCCACGTGCCCGAGGGCCGAGGCGTCATCGCCGAACTCACGGTAGAAGAGAACCTGCGCCTCGGGGCCATGGCGGCCAAGGTCGATCTGGCCGCGGGACTGGCCAACCAGTACGAGCGCTTTCCCGCGCTGCGCGATCGGCGCCGCAAGCTCTGCGCCACACTCTCGGGGGGTGAGCGCCAGATGCTGGCGATGGCGCGCGCGCTCATCGCCCAGCCACGCGTGTTGCTCCTCGACGAGCCCTCCTTGGGCCTCGCCCCCCAGATCACCGCCCAGCTGATGCACACCATTCGAGATCTCTGTGCGAGCGAACACCTCACCGTGATCCTGGTTGAGCAGAACGCCAAGAGCGCGCTGCGCATCGCGCACCGCGCGGTCGTGTTGCACCTGGGACGCGCGGTCGCCAGCGGCAGCGCCCAGGACATCGCCCAAGACGACGACCTGCGCCGGTACTACCTGGGGGTAGCGGTCGAGTGAGCGCCTTTTTGACCTCGTCGTTCATGCACAACATCTTTGGGGGCATCGCCCAAGGTGTCGTCTACGCCCTCGTCGCGCTCAGCCTGGTGATCATCTGGCAGTCCACGCACGTGCTCAACTTCGCCCAGGGCGCGATGGCGATGTTCGCCACCTACATCGGGATGACCGAGATTGACCGGGGCCTGGGGTACTGGTGGTGCGTGATCATCTCGGTGGCCGTGGGAATGGCCCTGGGCGGACTCACCGAGCGCGTCTTGATTCGTCCGCTCTACGGCAAGCCCGAGATCAACCCCATTGTGGTCATGGTTGGGTTCTTGGGCGTGCTCGAGGCGTTGGCCGCGGCCATCTGGACGAGCACCACGCGCAACATTCCCGAACCGTTTTCGCAGATCTTCTATCACTCCCAGGGCAACCTGGTGTACCTCTCGCCCTTCATCATCTTTCAGGTCATCCTCGCACTGGGCATCATGCTCGTGGTGGCCGCTTTGTTTCGCTTCACCCCCCTCGGACTCCAACTACGGGCCTCGGCCCTGGCACCCGAGGTCTCGCGGCTGCTGGGTATTCGCGTCTCGCGCATGTTGACCTTTGGCTGGATGCTCTCGGCGGGGGTGGGCTGTATCGCCGCTGTCATCCAGGCCTCCGGCAGCTTCGGGCTCTTTCCCACCGACATGGACGGCATCTTCGTAGCGGGCTTCATCGCCGCGGCGGTGGGCGGACTGGAGTCACCCTTCGGGGCCGTGTGTGGCGGGCTACTCATCGGTCTCGCCGAACAGTTCATCCTGTCGTACTGGTCGCCCAACGTCGCCCCCCTGGGAGGAATCATCATCCTGGTCATCGCGCTCATGATTCGCCCCCAGGGCCTGTTCACCAAGACCGCGGGACGGAGGGTCTAGTGCAGGGCTGGCGCACGTTCCTTCGACAAGAGTCGACCCACTCTCGCCTGATCGGTGTGGGCGCTTTGACGCTCGTCACCCTGGCGATCACGATCATCTTGCCGCCGGTGGCCAACTCCGATCTCGCCGGTGGGGCCGCCATCGCCGTGGTGATACTGGGTCTCAGCTGGCTCATTGGCTGGAGCGGGCAGATCTCACTGGGCAACTCGGGCTTCATGGCCGTGGGCGCGTACGCCGCGGGAGTCTGGGCTCACCATCACGCCACCACGCCGCTCATCTTTACCCTGGCCCTCGCCACCGTGATCGGAGGGATCAGCGGACTCATCATCGCCATCCCTTCGACCCGCCTGCGTGGGCCGTACCTCGCCGGCTTGACGCTGGCCTTCGCCGCGGCGGTCACTCCCATCGCCCAGAACTTCACCTCCATCACGGGCGGTGAGGGCGGCATCTTTATGAACTCACTCACCACGCCGGGCTGGTTCGGCGGGTTCTTTCACGGCGTCAACGCGTCGATTAACGCCAACGCGCAGTGGACCGCCGATCTCGCGGTGGTGGTCGCGGGGGTCGCGTTCTTCTTCATGGCCAACCTGTTTCACTCGCGCAGTGGTCGAGCGATGCGCCTGGTTCGCGACAACGACGTGGCGGCCGAACTCATGGGCGTGAACCTGTCGCGCGCGCGATCGAGCGCCTTTATGGTTGCCGCGGCCTACGCCGGTCTCGGCGGAGCAATGTACTCGCTGCTCGAGGCCTCGGTTCGCCCCGAGACCTTTCCTCTGACGCTGTCGATCACGCTGCTCACGTTGATGGTCCTGGGCGGCATCGGGACCCTCAGCGGGGCCGTGTTGGGCGGCATTATCTACTCCTTTAGCCCCGATCTCGTGTCCTGGGTGAACTCCCTGACCGGCGTAAATCCCACCTCGAACCTGGGTGCCAACATGCAGGGCATCATCTTTGGTCTGCTGTTGATCCTCACGATGCTCTTTGTCCCGCGCGGACTGGTGTCGATCATTTCCCCCCTGCGCAAACTCGTCGGGTCGCTGAGAGCCCGACCTCCTGCGAGCAGCGCCGCGAAACTATAGTTACCCCCCAGTATCAAAGTAGATATGTTCACTCACTAGGGGGAATCACATGAGAGGTTTTCGACGCTCGATGACGCTACTGAGCGTCTCGGCGCTCACGTTGGGAGGCATCGCCACCGGCGTGCTGTCGAGTTCCGCGGGAGCGGCCGGATCGACGCCGGGGGTCACGTCCACGCAGATCACCATTGGCGCCACGGTGCCACTGTCGGGCATCGCGGCCAGTTACGCCCCGGTCTCGGCGGCGGCCAACGCGGTCTTTAAGTGGGTGAACGCCCACGGTGGAGTCAACGGCCGCACGATTAGGTACATCCGCCTGGACGACTGCTACGACCTGGCCGCCTACGGCTTGGGCTGCACCGCCGGGGCGAGTGTGACGACGCTGAGTCAGAACCAGGTCCTCGTCGCCCAAGACCACGTCTTTGCCACGGTGGGCTCCCTGGGTACCGCCGCCGAAGAGAGCGTCATGAGCTACCTCAAGCAGAACGGGGTGCCCCAGTTGTTCGTGAACTCGGGCTCCAAGGCGTGGGACAACCCGTCTCAGTTCCCGGACCTGTTCGGCTACCAGACCAGCTACAACGCCGAGGGCAAGATCTTTGCCCACTTCATCAAGACGCACTTCGCGGGTGAGTCGGTGGGCTTCATCGGCCAGAACGACGACTTCGGCGCGAACGGGCTGCTCGGTCTCGAAGACGGCGGCATCAGCATCGCCAGTGCCGACAACTTGACCTACAACGCGGCCGACGCCATCACCGGATCGACCAGCGACATCGAGTCGGACGTGGGAACGCTCGCCGCCAACAAGGTTCAGGTCGTCGTGCTTGACTCGGTGCCCGGCTTTACCACCGGCATCTTGGAGGTCGCCCACGCGCTGGGCTACTCGCCCACCTGGATCATCTCCAACGTGGGTGCTGACCCGACGTCGGTGAACTACGTGGGTGAAGCGGGCGCGTACACGCTCGACTACTTCCCCGCGGTGACCGACACCGGTGACCCGTGGATCCCGTGGATTCGCAAGGTGCTCCTCGCCGACAAGGCCGACTTTCCGACCTTCACGCAGAACTCCATCCTCACGGGCAACGAGCTCTACGGTGTGGGCTACGGCGTCGCCTTCGTCGAAGCGCTCAAGGCCGAGGGTCGCAACGTGACCCGCGCGGGCTTCGTCAAGTCACTGCTGTCGACGAACTTCGCCGTGCCGGCCATCACCCCGCTTAAGTACTCGCCCACGAACCACCAGGGTCTCACCGGCGGAGTCATCGCCAAGATCGCGGCCAATGGCTCCAAGGCCCCGGTCGAAGCGCTTCCGGTCAACGGCACGGTGTACTTCACCGGTAACTCCAAGGCGTCGCCGCTGAACTCGACCAAGACCTTGACCATCAGCCCGATCCCGGCCTGGCTGAAGGGCTAAGCGCTCGCTCGCCACGGCACACCATGACGTCGCTTCGCGCGTGTGGTGTGCCGTGGCCGATGGGCATCACGGTCGTGTCGCGCTACGGTGGCGCGTAAAGGAAAGTGCATGATTCCCATCGCGACGCTCGCCCAGATGCGCGAGGCAGACGCGCTGGCGGTCGCGCGTCGAGGCCAA
>DATJUR010000194.1:0-3441 GCA_035502215.1 Acidimicrobiales bacterium
TTCGCGTGCGCAAGACAGCGCCGCCACATCGTGTTACTACGCACTCACGTCTCGAGTTGACGTATCGATATCGGGTCTACGCCGGGATGAGCGCGAAGGTACCTCCTGCCTCCTTGAGGCCACTCCCGTTGCCGGCGACGCTCACCCCGCTCGCTCCGATGGCAAAGCCTTCCTTGCCAAAGACGTAGAGCGCCTTGCCGTTCCAAGTCCGCTGCTGTGAACCGTCCGCTCTGGTAGCGAGTCCTGCGGTTCCGCTCAGGCCCGCGGCCAGACCAGGAGAACCCTGAGCGTAGAGCGGGGGAAAGTCGACCGAGCATTGAGCGGTGCATGAAGTGCCGCCAGAGTACGAGTAGACGGGCACCGTGACCACACCGCCTCCGTCAACGACCTGGGCGCCGAGATACTTGCTGCCCTTGATTGTGACCGTGGCCAGCACGCCTTCGGATCCCAAGGCCGCACCGTTGGGCGAGAGCAACCACCACATGCCATGGTCGGCGGGCAGACTCGGTTCGTCCCACGCCTCCCCACTGGGAAGGCCGGGTATGTCATCGAAGAGGTACAACGGGTGTCCGTCGTAGGTCACTTGCTCGCCGATACCCGCGCGATTCACCTCGCCCAGCAGTGACTGCTTCGCTCCCGGTCCAGCGACTGGCGTCGCGGTGGTGGTGTAGGCGGGCCACTCGGCGTGCTTGTCGGTTTCCGGGCCCGCACATACGTACGGCTGTCCTGCGACGTTCTGCTTCGTCGTGGTGCAGCCAAAGGACATACCGTGATCGCTGGTGATGAAGTACAGCGCTGTTCCGGCCGACGGTCCCGAGCCCGCCACCAACATTGGGCCATACGGTCCATCAAGGACCGTCACGACGCTGCCTTTGCTGGCTGCTTGCGCGCTGGAGTCGACCAGGCCGATGGTCGAGACCGCAGAGATCACGGTGATCGCACCAACTACTCGCAACCACCTATGTACTGATGCCCAGTTCGTCATGTCCCTCCTCGTGCGGCGCCGTACTCAACGCGCCGACCCGGAGTGAATGTTCGCGCGCTCTATTGCGGCGCGCCAAGGTGGCTAGCCCCTGGTTCTCACTTCGTGGAGGTACCCCCGAGGAGATGGCGCGAGCACCCAGAGCGGCGCGCTAGCGCCACGGCGAGCGATGGTACCTTCTGGGCGTGGCGATTCGAGTCGTGCTGGCCGAGGACAACGCGCTGTTGCGCGAAGGCATCGCTCGCATGCTGAGTGCCGAGGACGACTTTGAGCTCGTGGGTGTTGCCGTCGACTATCCCGAGCTGGTGGAGTTGATCGGTCGCTGCGAACCCGATGTGGTGATCACCGACATACGCATGCCGCCGACGGGAAGCGACGAGGGGATCCGCGCGGCGAACTGGACTCGCCAGAACCACCCCCGAGTGGGCGTAGTGGTGTTGAGCCAGTACACCGCCCCCGCGTATGCCCTGGCGCTGCTCGAAGAGGGTTCGGCGGGTCGTGCGTACCTGCTCAAAGAGCGCGTTGCGGGCGTCGATGAACTCGCGCGCGCGGTGCGCGTGGTCGCCGAGGGCGGATCGGTCATCGATCCGGTGGTGGTCGACGAACTGGTCAAGGCCCGTTCGAAGCGTCCCAAGACGGACCTGGACTGGCTGACCCCTCGCGAAACCGAGATCCTGAGCGAAATGGCGCAGGGTAAGTCCAACGGCGCCATCGCCAAGAGCCTGGGCGTGTCGGAACGCGCGGTGGAGAAGCACTCCAACTCGATCTTCGCCAAGTTCGGGCTATCCGAAGAACACGATCTCAACCGCCGCGTCAAGGCTGTCTTGGTCTACCTCGGCGAGACGCCGGGAAGTTAGCCCCACCCCCCCACGAGAGCCACCTCACTCGGCGAATTAAGCGACGCGTGAGAGACTGACGGGGTGACTGATCAACCCCTCTCTGTCATCGTTGTCGATGATCAGGCTCCCTTTCGTATGGCCGCGCGCGCCGTGATCCGCCGCTCCGAGGGCTTCGAACTCGTCGGCGAAGCCGAAAATGGGCTCCTGGCCCTGGACCTGGCGAACCAGGTCCATCCCGACGTGGTGCTGATGGACATCAACATGCCCGAGATGGGCGGCATCGAAGCGACCAGGCGCATCGTCGAGGAACTGCCCGAGACCTTCGTCATCTTGTGCTCGACCTACGAGATCAACGACCTTCCCCCCGAGGCAACCACCAGCGGGGCCCGGGCGTACGTCAATAAGGAGAAGCTCGGCGCCAAGACGCTGCGACGCCTCTGGGACCAACGCGGCGACGTCGAGTTTGCGAGCTAGTTGCTCACGGGGAGTGATCCGCGTATCGCGGTGCCGCGCCCCATCTCCGACTCCCAGCGAACCGCGCCACCGATCGCGCCCAGGCGGTCCATCATGTTGATGTACCCGTGACCGCGCTGGGCGGTGCGAACGTCAAAGCCCGGACCGTCGTCGCGAACCTCGAAGAGCAAACTCCCCGACTCTTCCCACACCCGCACCACGACGTGGGCGGACGCGGCGTACTTGCCCGCATTCTGGAGGGCTTCGAGACAACAGAAGTACACCGCGGCCTCGACGTCGCCGCCGTATCGACCGATGTCGGTGGTGATCAGCTCGATGTCGAGGGGAGAGCGATTGGCAACGGCCCGCAGCGCTTCGCCGAGTCCACTGTCTACGAGCAACGGCGGATAGATACCGTGAGCTAGTTCGCGCAGTTCTTGAATGGTCTCTTGCACGGCGACGCCCAACTCGTCGAGCATCTCGGCCGCCGCGGCGGGGTCTTCGCCCAGCACGTCCTTGGTGAGGCGCAGGTTGACCGCGAGCGCCACCAGGTGCTGTTGGGCTCCGTCGTGCAGGTTGCGTTCCACTCGACGTCGCTCGGCGTCGCCGCTGGCTACGACGCGCGCGCGCGACGCGCGCAGTTCGTCGGCCTGCTGGCGCAGTTCGTCCAGGGTGGTTTGCAGGGCGGTGTCGAGCTGGGCGTTGTGCAGGGCGAGACCGACTTGACGGGCTAGGTCGGCGAGAACACGGTCGTCTTCTTCGCGAAAGGCGACCGCGCCCGGCGCACGCGAAACCACGATGATCCCGAGTAGTTCTCCCGCGTGGCTGATCGGGGCGACTCGAAGCGGACCCGCCGCGCTGGTGGTCGCGATCGAGGGTAGCCATACCGACGCCCACGCGTTACCCGACACTCCCGCGCGCGCGATGACCGTTCGTTCCTCGCGCGAGATCTGGATGGAGCGCGGCGGTCGATCGGGCACCGAGACCGCGAGGTCCAGGATCTCGCCGTTGCCCGTGAAGATCTCCGCCGAGGTGAGCACCAGCGTCTTGCGCAGGGACTCGACCAGCTGCAAGAGCAACTCGTCCATCGGGATGGCCCGGGTCATGCGACTGCCAAAACTGCGCACCACTTCGTCGGGCGCCTCTCTTGACCCGTAGGTGAAGCTC